>CAZGUO010000032.1:0-8824 GCA_964529185.1 uncultured Thermoplasmatales archaeon | reverse complement strand
AAAATCAAATTCCTTTTTCCATTTCAACATGTTGAGAGCTTCTCTAACATTCATAGTCTCCTAACATTCCTCAAGGATAATCTTATATGTCTATCTCCAAATCCGATCACGCAATCTCCATGACCTGGATAGAGATCTTTAACCTTAAGATTTGAGAGCCTCTCTACAGATTTCTTCAGCTTGAAAAGATCTCCTCCTGGAAGATCATACCTGCCTATACCTCCGTAGCTGAAAACGGTATCTCCAGAGAACAAAATTCCTCTATCTTCCTGATATAAGCATATGCTCCCCTGTGAATGTCCTGGCGTATAAAGAACCTTATAGATATCATCTCCTATAACTACTTCGTCACCCTCTTTCAATCTTAGATCTATCTTCACATTTGGAGCGGGTAGAGAGAAAAGGCGAGATGTTGGTTCTACTCCTTTTTCTAATACCTCCGCAGTTTTTTCATGAGCAAGTATCCTCACATCTTTCAACCTCCTCTTGAAATGCTCTGCTCCTCCAGAATGGTCTATATGCTCGTGGGTTAGAATTATCTGATCGATCTCTTCTAAACTTATTCTTTCTTTTAAAGCTTCAAGGGTATTTTCAAAGTAGATTCCGGTACCACAGTCTATGATGGTGTTCTTTTCTCCCCTAACAAGATAAATGTTCGAATCGAAACCAGTGCTTATAAGCGGAAATATCATTCTCTCCGTGATATTCTTCTTTAAAGATAAAGATAACGTAGCAACTCTTAAAAGTGGGATGAGCATTCTCAATTTCGATGCCTTATGAGCAATGGAAATGTTGTTCATGTTGTTGGCACTGGAACAATAGGAGAACCCTTGATAGGTTTGCTCTGTGATTTCAGGAAAGATCTGGGCATAGATGAGGTCACATTCTACAAGCATACACCAGCACTAACCGATAGACCAAAGATAAAAGGTTTGCTGAACAGGGGCGCCGTCCTCGCTGTATCCAAAGATAAGATGAAAGAGTTTAGAGAGCTTGGGGTTGAGCCAACCTATGAAGCGGAGGAAGCTATAAAGAGAGCTTCTGTCGTTATAGACTGCACTCCAAAAGGAACTGGGCTGGCAAATAAAGAAAAATACTACAAGAAGTACACCCACCTTGTAAAGGGTTTTCTTGCACAGGGTTCTGAATTCGGTTTTGGAAAGATGTATGCACTGGGGATAAATGATGAGGCATTAACAGAAAAGGATCAATTCATACAAATAGTGAGTTGTAATACTCACAACATAGCTGTAATCATAAAGACTCTTGCTTTTGATGGAAAGGAAAACCATCTGGTTGATGGACACTTTGTATGCATCAGAAGGGCAAACGACGTGAGCCAATCTTCCAGTTTCGTTCCTTCCCCACAGGTTGGAAAACACAAAGATAAAGACATGGGTACACACCATGCAAGAGACGTGTATTATTTGTTTAAAACTCTTGGATATGATCTAAACGTGTTCTCCAGTGCAATAAAGGTCAATACTCAGTACATGCACTCAATATGGTTCAGTTTAAAGCTTGATAGGAAAATGTCTTTAGAAGAGGCTGAACAGAGGTTGAGAGACAATCCAAGAGTGGCTATCACGTATAAAGACATTGCAAATCTCGTCTTTTCTTTTGGTAGGGATCATGGGCATTATGGCAGGATACTGAATCAAGCTGTCGTTGTTTTGCCCTCTCTACATGTAAGGAAAGATTACGAAGTTATTGGATTCTGCTTTACTCCGCAGGACGGAAACTCCATACTCAGCAGTATAGCTGCAACAGAGAGGTTCCTCTATCCGGATGAATACAAAGAGAGAATAAGGTGTCTCGGTACACTGCTACTGCAAGAGGTGTAACTATTTACGGGATGCTAGAATATTGGTGACTCTGTCTACAACATCTTTATGAGCTAAAACAGTGATCTTGTCATTGGGCTCAAGTTTGACCTCTTCAGTTGGTATGATGAATCTATCCTCTCTCTCGACAGAAACTATTAAGCTCTTCTTTGGGAGACCTATGTCCTTTATCATCTTTCCAGCAAGCTTGCTTTCTTCTGGAAGTGTGATCCTGAAGATAGATACGTTTTCTCCGACGTTCATATAGTCCTCTATATCGGGATACCTTATACTTCTGTAGAGATGTTCAGCGATGAGCAGAGCAGGATTTTTCACTATCTTTACACCCTTTTCCATGAACATTGGAATACTTTCTTCCTGATTCACTAAAGATACCAGCCTTTTCACTCCCTTGTTTTTAGCTAGAGAAACCACCATAAGATTTACTGCATCGTCTCTTGTTGTTGCAACCAGAACGTCTGCCTTCTTAACCTCTGATTCTTCTAAGGTTTCTTCTTGGGTTGCATCCGCGTTTATCGCGATTACATCGTATTTTCTGGCTATCTCTTCACATCTTTCCTGATTTTTATCTATTACTATTACGTTGTTTTTTTCTTTGTCATCCCTTAGAGCCAATTCGGTGAGGCGCTGACCTATACGTCCTGCTCCCACGATCACAACATACATAAATCTCCCCTTTCTTATCAGGTTCGAGATGATAAGCCAGTTATTGTTTTTAAATTTTTTGTTTCATTTTATCTCCAACATTAATGTAATAAATTTAGTTAATATACAAAGTTAACTAGTTAATATGTATGTTTAACTAAATTGGTGAGATGGCTATTTCATATTGCTATGGAAGGAAAAGGATTGTTATCGCAGTTGTAGATTTTGATGCATTGGCATATGTCTGCTTGCTAGATAATATATAGCATGCTTTTCTCTTTTCTGTCTTTCAAGGTGCTGGCTTCGAAGTTTTCAACAGCCAAGTTTTGTGGCACTAGAGATCTTTTTCCATATCTTTCCTCTTATCGCTTGAAGTAACCTTCGGTAGTCCGAAGGTAACCCACTATCCTTGAAAAAAACCGATTTTTTGGTGAAAAAGCCCGGGGTTTCATTGAAAAATTGGATTTCTGAGAGGTTTTGCTCTAAAAGACGAGAAGATCTCTTGCTGAGTATATAGGTTGTATGCTAGATAATATATAGCATACAAAATTGGTAGTTCCAAAATATGAAACCAGAGACCTGAAGATTTTCACTGGAAAAGGTAAAGGTTGTTAGCGATTGTATTTGCTAGATATTATATAGCATATAGATTCTTGAGATGGAATTCAGCTACTCAAGGATAGAGAGTTCAATTAAAGGTTATAACGTTGTAAATAAATCTTGTTAAGCTATAAGCTTAATTTATAAATGTATATATTTAACTATCAGATGGAGGTTTTTGTCTTTCCCTGATCAATACGCCTGGCTTCCCTCCTCTTTTCTTTATTAATTCCTGTACCTTATTGAAGGTTTTCACATCTATGATAGGTTGATGATCTCCTTTATTCAGGTATTTCTCCCATTTCATGTATCCGCAGTATATGGGATTTTTCAATATACTCGATATCGTTTTCTTTGCCCATGCTCCCCCTCTCTTAGTTGATACATTCCTCTCTCGAAGGAGATCCAGGATCTCTCCTATACTTTTACCTTCCAGATACCAGGAAAATATATCTCTCACCACCTTTGCTTCCTTCTCATTGAGTATTAGCTTCCCATCCACATAATCATATCCGTATGGTATATTGAAACCCAGCATACCTTTTCCGGTTTTTGCCTTCTGCTCCATGCCAAAATAAACTCTCTCCCCAATCTGCTCGCTTTCCAGTTGTGCTATCCTCTGTATAATATCCATTACAAACCTCCCCATAGCTGTAGATGTATCTAAAGATTCCATCATCGATACAAACTCTTTTCCCGCATTTCTTAGCTGTTCCATCATTATCATGAAGTTTTTGGAATTACGATGTATCCTGTCCATCTTTATTACGAGTATTGCATCCCATTTGTCCATGTCCTCCATCATCTTTTGATAAGCAGGTCTTCTTGTTGTTCTACCAGAGTATCCATCATCAACATACTCTCCAGCTATCTTCCAGCCCCTAGCCTTACAGTAGGATCTGAGCTTATCCAGTTGAGCTTCTAGAGAGAACCCTTCCTTTGCCTGATCCTCTGTAGATACTCTAGCATAAATAGCTACCCTGAATTCCTTGTTCTCATCCATTCGTATCATAATTCTGAAGAATGGTTATAATGGTTTTTACAGCCTCTGAATTAACCTTTAATATTTAAAAGTTCTTTTTGTAATTTAAACTTATTAAATATTTCATTTATAAGGTTAAATCAAAATACCCACTATCTCTGTCGAGATTTGAGCTTTCTTGCAATATCTAATACAATCTTTGTTTTCTTCTCAACCATATCCACAAGTATTCTGCCCTCCTTCCTCCAAGGTCGAAAAGGGTATCTCGCATCTTTTTCTGCTACTGGATTAAGGTTCATCTCCTTTGCAATTTTGTATATAGCATCCAGAGAAGGATTATCTACGGCAAGATCCTTTGGTACTCTTCTACCTTCAGATCTAGTTAGATTTATGTCAAAATAGGCTGGCCATATAACATATTTCCCATCTTCTCTTGAAACCATTATCCCCATTCACCAAAGATATCTTTACTTGATCAATATACCTTGAACAACTCCATCCTGTCCGGGTCTCGATGTTACCTTCACCTTGCCAAGCTCTGTTTCTATAATGGCTCCCTTTGTTATGATGTTCCTTCTAACATAGTGAGGATTTGCAGAGTTTTCAACAACACTGAGGATCTTTGCCTTTTTTACCTCCCCTGTCTCTTTATCTACCACATAAGCTATATCTGTGGAGAGAAGGCGAACCTTTACGTTTCCTCCTCTAGTTCTTATGATCTTTTTCCTTGTTTCACCTATGTGTACTGGTATGAACTCTCTTCCCATCTCGAATTTTCTCTTTTTCCTGTAACTTCTAAGTATCCTTCCGGTTATGCTCCTTCTTGATCTACCCTGCCAGACCGACATCTTGAGCAGATATCGTAAAGTAGTATTTAAGTGTTTATCTTGGAGTTCATCTGTAGATTACAACATCCATTGTTGCAAGTTGATAGGAGCCGGTGAGAGAAGATGGAATCTCGCCTATAGGAATTGCTCCAAGAACTCCGGAAGATAAAAGACTATATGATTGCCCTCTTCTGCGCCTCTTTAACCCTGTGATACTCAATGTAGGGTATACCCCACGTAACAACAACCGCAATAGAGGAGAGTATTACAACTACTGAGATAACAACCCCGATAACCGTCGAGACCGCATCTCTTCTTACAAATCTGCGCAATTTTATACCCATCTCCTCCTATCCCTACATATCTGCTCCATATTTATAACTTTTTCCTGTAAGAAAAGCTTATGTATCAGTCCAGATTATAATTGTTATTAGTGCAGGGGTAGCCAAGCCTGGTCAAAGGCGCCAGACTCAAGATCTGGTCCCGGAGGGGTTCAGGAGTTCGAATCTCCTCCCCTGCACTTTCAAAATCCATTGATATGAAGAATCTCCTCAAGTTTTTTCTTTGGAACATGCATAACTCCATTTTCATCTCTCCAATACTTCACCGATTCCTCCATCTGCTCTACCACCGATCTCTCAGCAGGAAATCCTAGAGCAATGACCGAATGTATATGATATTCTAGTGGAATGTTCAGGATTTCTCTGATGAGATCTCTATCTATGTTTCCAAGCATACAGCTACCTATACCATAGGAATATGCCAGGATCATGATATTCTCTGCAGCCAGACCAACGTCTATATCTGAGAATGGGCTCACATCTTTCTTAACCAATATCACGATATACGCGGTTGGTCTCTCACCTTCTGAAGGTCTCCATTCTGGCTTTATGTATCCTGCCCATCTGAGAGCGGAAAATATCCGATCGCACAGCTCTTTATCATTGACGATTATATACTCTAGAGGTTGAAGGTTTGCACCAGAAGGAGCTACCCGCGCAGCATCAACGAGTTTTTTGAGGAATTCTATGGGAATGGGAATCTGTTTGAATCTTCTTATAGACCTTCTACCAAAGATAGCCTTTTCTGCATCCATGGAATAAGAATATCTCTACACAAGAAAAATACTTTTGTATCTGTTATGCATCTTTTGAAGCAATGAGGAAAAGAAGGAGTTTTGTAAAGACCGCACCGAAATCTCTGGAAAAAAGGATTCTCGATAATGCCTTCAGGATCAAAGAAGATTTTACCATCATTCTTCCAAAACCTCTGGATGGAAGATCTCAGAAGATTATAAATAAACTGAAGAGCAGGCTGGAAAAGGTATGGGAATTTAGAGATGATATCAAAAAGCTCGAGAAGTTTTCAAAGGGAAAAGGCTTGGAATCTGCTCTTGCGGGGGTTTTATTGCTAGCCAATAATCCGAAGGCTCCTTATCTAGCGCGTGTCAAGGTTGGAGATAGAGATGTAGCCTATGCCATCAGAGGAAAGGCTGAAAAGGAAAAACTGATCTCTCTCCAGCACTTTGATGATCCTGTACTGAGGATTCTAGGATTTGTTGATCTATCGAGGAAGAAAAAGCTTTCCTTGTTTTCTTGGAAAGACAACTTTCTCTGCTCCTGTTCAGATGAATTCCCCGAGGATTTTCTGGACTTTTTATCCACTCATATCAATCTGAAAAGAGAAGATCATGCTCTCAAATGCCCTCACGTAGAAGCCAATGGAGAAAGAGAATCCCTTCTCATCAAACTCAAGAGTTTGAGCATAGAGATTTGTAGGAAATGCCTAGGAGATAAAAATACGGTCTTTGAGATAACCAAATACATCTGTATTCCCGATCTCCAAAAATATACAGATGTAACCATAAGATCCTCGCTCCTCAAATACAACCTGGAAGTTGGATACAAAGAAGATTATCTGATGGGCAAAATGAGTGACCGAGAATTCTTTGAAAGGAATTTTGTGGAATGGAAAGATAAACTCAAATCCGAGGGAAAAAGAATCGTCTATGTTGAAGGAAAGGTGTATGAGGATCCCGCATCCTTCTTGAAAGATCTTGATCTGAAAGGTGAAGAGAAGAAGGCGTTAGAGATTCTTTTATCAAATGTAGCGGAGCCCATCTTTCTAGATGATAAAAGGAAGGTGAACCTGATCCTTAAAGACTATTGGAGAGACTATGGTGAAGCGATCCTGACCAAACTTTCTGGTGATTCAAAACTTGCAAGAAATGTATTTGATCCTTCCGGTTCACCAGTTGCCCAGATCAGAGATGTCATGGAAGTGAGGGAAAGGATAAAGATGATCTCTGAGTATCCTTCATACAAGGAACTTCCACCAATAGCTAGATTCATCGATGAGATAGCAAAGGAATATATAACCCGTGGTAAAGAGAAGGTTCTCTCCATCCTATCCAGACCTCCTGAAGAGACAAGAAAAAGATCCATAGCGTACGCCTTTCTTCTGGCTCTTGGAAAGGCTGAAGAAAGAAAATGGCAGTACAGAAGAGAAGAAATAGAGTTCGGTGAGTTTCTCAGCGGATATGCAATGAAGCTTTTGAATTCGAAGCCAGAAGAGTATCATGAAAATCTGAAGCTGTTTCTCTCTATGAGTGGCGTGGATGAAGATTTAGAGAATGAACAATGATTATCAGTAACCTTCCCTATTTATTCTATATAGCTCCACAGCATTCTTTATCATCTCTACTAATATTTTTTTAGCCTTAACCGGGCTGCTCTCACCTAGAAAGCTATAACCTGTTGCATAGCAGGGTTTCACAATTCCTCTATCATACCCCAGAGTCACAATGGTATACATAGGCACACTACCGCTTTTCGAGATATCAAAGGATCTGTAGGCATCTCTAAATGTACCGCCAGCATGATCTAGGTTGATGTGGATCAATGTCACTTTAACCCCAGAAAAGTTTTTTGTTTTAACTAGGATAGTTTTTTCTATATCATCGATATCAAAAATTTCCCCAATTATTGGATCCATCTCATCACAAGCAGGACAGACATCTATTCTGAAATGTAAGAATACAGGCCCTTTGGATAGATTCTCGAGAACGAACTCGGGAAAATCTTCACCATCCGCTGTCTCAAATCTAAATTCCAGAACGGTCTTTGGATCCATCTTTATACAGCTCAAACACAGCACCGATACTATCTTCTCCTTCACATCGCTGTAAACATGTGTAGCCACCATAATGTATGATAGCGAAGCTACCGATATCGCAAATATGATTATGGCTGGGATGTTCTTTTTCATAATTTCAACCTGTAGCTTATCGCACTTTTTGGGCATACCTCTATACATCTACCACACAATATGCACTCCATAGATCTATTCATATTTGGAACATCTATACCCATAGGGCAAGCCTCTACACATCTATTGCAGTGTATACACCTCTCCTTATCAACATGTACGTGAAGTAGGCTTATCTTGTTGAATGGCGCCATCAAGGCGCCAAGTGGGCAGAAGTATTTGCACCATCCTCTGCTTGATAGAGTTATAAGAACAACGAATAAGATAAATACTACAAGGGCTGGAAGGAAGAAGGGATTTGGTACAAATTTTCCATAGTTTGTTAGTCCTATCGGTATTGTACCAACTAAGAAACCAACGGGACATACATCTGTGAACATGAATCCTATAAGATAAGGGGTGATTATAACCAGTAGAATCAGATTGACATATTTAGCATACCTGATTTTATTCTTGATGTTATCCGGAATCTTTGCAGATAAATATTTGCTTAATTTATTTTTAGAAAATCTGGAAGTTGCTCTCTGCAGTAAACCTATCGGACATATCCATCCACATATCGCTCTACCAAATATGGATGATATAGATGAAAACAGAAGGATCGGGTAAAGAAGCAGAGGAAGGGATATCTTTCCTTTGTAAACCGCATGTTCCATTAT
>CAZGUO010000031.1:0-8826 GCA_964529185.1 uncultured Thermoplasmatales archaeon | reverse complement strand
TTACCACGTATCGTGTGAGAGAGTTCAAATTCCAGATCTTCATCAGAAAGCTCAAATTCTCCTATCTTTACTTTTCCTTTCTCTTTCAGCTCCTCATAAACCTCTCTTGGATTTAGATTTTCAAGCAATCTGTAGATCTCCTTTGCCTTTTCCCTGAACTTCTTGCCTATAGATGAATAAACAGGCTTTAGGGTTGTAATCGATTTTTCTATATTCGATGCATCGAGGGAGGCTATCTCCAGACCATCTATATTCAATGTTGTCTCTATATCCTCTCTGCATGCTTCCAAAATCTTGAATTTTCCTGAGAATATCTTCACATTCTTTATGGGTGCATTGAGGGCTATTCCTTTTTCTCCTTTCCATCTCCTTATAGATGCTATCACTTCTTTTACTAAATCTCCTTGCATCTCAGCTTCTTCATCTATCATTATCTCTTCAGGCCAATCTGATACATGTATGCTCTCTTTTCCTTCTTTATCTTTGTAGTACCTGTGATAGATCTCCTCAGTAATGTGTGGGAAGAAGGGAGCAAACATCTTTATTACTCCAAGCCCAACATGATATAAAGCATAGCTTATACTCTCCTTGTGCCTGTTCTGATAGAGAAGATTTTTGACCATCTCGATGTAATGATCTGCTAACTCGTGCCACAGGAAGTACTCAATCTCTTTCATAGCTTGAGAGAAGTTGAAGTTGTCCATCAGATCGGTGCATCTTCTGACGAGTTTGCTGTATTTTGTCAAAATCCATCGATCCATCAATCTTATTTCTTTAGGTTTTTGAGGAATATCACCGGGCAAGAATTGAGATATAAACTTTTCTACATTCCACAACTTCTTGAGCAGTCTTGTACCCCTTATCACATCTTTCCTTCTGAATGGATTGTCCTCTCCAAGAGAGCAACTTGCTGCATAGCATCTGAATGCATCTGTACCAAACTCTTCTATTATTTCCAGAGGATCAATTACATTTCCGAGGCTTGCATGCATTGGGGTGCCATCCTCAGATAGTATAAAACCGCCCATCATTATGCTTTCAAATGGCTTCTCTCCTGTTAGCAGAGCACATCTAAGTATAGTATAAAATGCCCACGTTCTTATAATATCGTGAGCTTGAGGTCGAAGGCTCATTGGATATAACTTCTTAAAGAGTTTATCATCTCTGTACCAGAATGTGTTGTAGAGCGGGGATATAGAGGAATCCATCCATGTATCGAATACTTCTTCGCTTCCTTTGAGTTCACCACCGCATTTTGGGCACTTATCTACCGGTGGAGGATCTCTAGTTGGATCAACATAGCAATCCTCTTTCCTAGCCAGAACAACTTCTCCACATTTCTGGCATTCCCACACAGGTATTGGAGTAGCAAAGTACCTCTGTCTCGATATAACCCAGTCCCATTCCAGAGAATTTACCCATTCCTCCAGCCTTTTCTTCATAAATTCAGGATACCATTTTATCTCGTTGCTGATCTTAAGTACGAGATCTTTAAAAGGTAAGGTCTTCAAAAACCACTGTTTTGTTAGTATAAACTCTACAGGCGTTTTGCACCTCCAGCACACGCCGACGTTCTGCTTCAGAGGTTCCTTCTTTACAAGGTAACCTTCTTTATCCAGATCCTCTATAATTTTCTTCCTCGCTTCTTCTATCTTTAAGCCTTTATACTTTCCACAGATCTCTGTCATCCTTCCCTCTTCGTCTATACACATCTCCATAGGCAGTTTGTATTTGAATACCCATTTCAGATCCTCTTTATCTCCAATGGTACATATCATCACTATACCGGTACCAAAGTTGGGATCTACGGACTCGTCCTCCACTATCTTTACTTCTTTATCGAAGAACGGAACCTTAAGGATCTGATCCACAAGCCATGGAGCTCTCTCATCCTTGGGATGAACAGCTACAATCTGACAGCTTGGTAGCATCTCTGGTCTTGTTGTGGCGATCTCAACATAAAATCCTCTTTCGTCTTTCCCTATACCGTGATATTTCAGTATCTGTTCAGGCTGATCATCTTTGAAATAGAATTTTATGGTGTTCAGTGTTGTTTCTCTCTCAACGTACTGAATCTCTGCATCAGCCATAGCAGTCATGCATCTGGGGCACCAGTTAACAGGAAACTCTCCTCTGTAAATGAGTCCTTTTTCGTACATCTCTATAAACGATATCTGTGTTAATCTTCTGTAGTACTCGGCATCTGTTTGGTAATATATGGTTGGATCCATGCTTTCTCCAAGCTTGATGTACTGCTCAATCATCTTCTTTATATTCTTCTCAGCGAATTCTGAGCATAACTTTATGAACTCCTGCCTATCTATGTCCTTCCTAGTTATACCCAACTTTCTTTCAACCCTTTCCTCTATAGGTATTCCGTTTACATCAAAACATAGCGGGAAGAATACATTGTAGCCTCTCATCCTTTTATAGCGGGCAACAAAATCAATATGCGTATAATGCACCGCATGACCTGCATGCAAAGGACCAGATGCATATCTTGGAGGAACATCTATGCTGTAGACTGGTTTATCGCTCTCAAAGTCGAAATGATATATTTTCATCTCTTGCCATTTTTCCTGCCACTTTTTCTCTATCTGCTTTTGGTCATAGTCTATCATAACAGGTCGTTGAAAGTATTATAACTTATAAAGCTTGCTAAACTTTAAAAGAAGTTACTCTCTACGAATCTCAGGATGGATGCAAAGGGATTAATCAAGGCGCTGAAGAAAGAAGCAGAAAAGTACAACGAAAGAAGGATGATTGTTTTATCTGGCAATAGGGAGAGGAGTTACAAGATTGTGAAATCTTTCCTAAAAAAGATGGAAGGAAAGGTTGCCTTAGTAGCTTATCAGCTGGATCAAGAAATAAAAAATGCTGAAGTTTATCATCTCAAAGATTCTTCTAAACTGCTTGGAACGACGTACGATTTTCTTGTGCTTGATCTCTGGCATTCCCTTCAACCTTCTGATATAGGTAAACTTTACGGCATAGTTCGAGGAGGAGGGCTAATCTTCCTCATTGTTCCCCCTTTAGATAAATGGAAAAATATGCTGAACAAGTACCACTACAAGATTCTCACGCCGCCGTATACCGAGGATGATGTAAGGAGAATCTTTATTCCGTGGTTTATAAAAAAGCTGGAGGAACACGATGGTATAGCTATAATAGAAGATGGTATCATCAGAAAGGAGGGGTTCTTTGAGAGCAAAGTGGAGGAAGAGAAATCTCTAGAAATACCAAAAAGGCACATTTTTGAAAAAGAAATCTACGAGTACGCTATCACTCAGGATCAAGTAGATTTCATAAAATTGATGGAGAGGCTGATTGAAAAACCAAATCCCATAACAGCCATAGTGCTCAGATCTCACAGAGGGAGAGGAAAATCCAGTGCGATAGGTATAGCCTTGCCAGCCTTGATAGAAAGTTTGCTGGAATTCAAGAAAAGAATAAGAGTGATAGTCACAGCTCCAGAGTTGGAAAACGTTCAGGAGATATTCAGATTTTCCGAGAAGATACTAAAGGAAAAGGGCTATGAGATGAGGAAAAGGGATAGAGAAGGGTTGATTTTTGACATCTCCTCAGATAACTTTACCATAGAGTACTTTGCGCCGGCGGATGCAGTAGAGAGGTATGCTGATGTTTTTGTTGTGGATGAAGCTGCATCCATACCGCCAAACCTTCTTCTATCTTTCCTAGAAAGGACAAACCGTATAGTTTACTCTTCTACGGTCCATGGATATGAGGGCGCAGGGAGGAGCTTCACTATAAGATTCTTGCAGAGGTTGAAAAAGAAGAGGGTTAAGATCTTTGAATTTGAGATGTTTCAACCTGTGAGATACAGCATAAATGATCCGATTGAGAAATGGGTATTTGATGCTCTTTTACTCGATGCGGAGGCAGCCGAGATAAACGTTGAGAATGTGGATGATTTAGTTTACGAAAAGTTGGAGATAGAGGATCTTTTGAAAGATGAGGAGAGATTGAGAGAGTATTTTGGTATCCTCATATTGGCTCACTATAAGAACAATCCAAATGATTTCGCAATCCTCTGTGATGCCCCAAATCACATAGCAAGAGCGATGAGCTATAATGGAAAAATTGTTTGCTCTATGCAGATTGCCTATGAAGGAAATTTAAGGGACGAAGACTGTAGAAGCGTTTACTATGGTGGCAAAATGATTCTGGGTAATGTGATCCCACAACTGATGATAAGGCATTACAGAGAGATGAAATATGGGAAATACAGAGGGATGAGAGTTGTAAGGATAGCTGTTCACCCTGATAATTTTGATAAAGGCATTGGCAGCAAGGCTCTGGAAAACATTCTAGAAGAAGCTAAAAAGGAGAAGCTCGACTATGTGGGGGCAAGCTTCGGTGCGACCTCCAAGTTGATAAGATTTTGGCTCAAAAACGGTTTTCTTCCAATGCATATTTCCACAACAAGAAATGATGTGAGCGCAGAATTCTCCGTAACCATGATGAAACCTTTAAGTAAAGAGTTTGAAGAGGAACTCAGAACGATAAGAAAGAGGTTTATGAGAAGGTTTATGTATTGGTTATTTGAATCACTTAGAGATCTCAACAGCAAGGTTGCTCTGGATATTCTAGATTCTTATGAAGGGGAACATACAGATCTTGGACTGAACAGCGAAGAGATAAACAGATTGTTGGCATATGCGTTTGATGTTGGTTTGACATACAGGACTGTAAAGGACTGCTTATTCAAGATGAGTTACAATTTCTTTCTGAGCGATAAGAAAAATGTTCTCAGCAGAGGAGAAAGGATGCTCCTCCTGGCGAAAAACATACAGTGTAAGAGTTGGGAGAGAACTGCTGAGATTCTGGATACCGATGAGGAGAGATGCAAGATTATGATGAGAAGAATTGTGGAGAGATTAATATTCGAGTTTTATGGTGATAGAGATGAGGTGCTTGAATTTCAAGAAGAAGTTCAAAGAATCTTTGCTGAAAGGAAAGAAGAGATCAACTCTTAGGATGGGAATTAAAGATTACAAGGTTGGAGAGATAGTTAAAGTGGTTGCAGGAGATGAAGAGATTGGTCTAGCTAAAATAAAGGAGGTAAAGTTTGTACAGTGGAGAGACATAGGTAAGAAGGATGTATTGATCGAGGGAATGAAAAGAAAGAAAGATCTTAAAAGAGAGTTGAAGAGCATATACGGAGAATTTGATGACGAGAGTATATTCACCCAGATTATCTTCAAAATGCTAAAGAATGGAAAAAGATGGGATTAAATTTATAATTCTTTTTAACATTCATAGAACTGGATGGGATGCAAGGAAGGAGGTGTAATTTTTGACGAAGGAGATAGCGTATGAGTTGGCAAAAAAACAGAGAGAGATCTCTGTTGCAGAGTTCTTTGAGAGAAACAAACACATTCTGGGTTTCGGGAATCCAACAAGAGCTATAGTTACAGCTGTGAAAGAGGCTGTGGATAATGCTCTAGATGCATGCGAAGATGCGAGGATACTTCCAGATATATTGGTAGAGATCAGGGAAGGAGAAAGGGAAGGTGAATATGTTGTAATAGTCGAGGATAATGGACCTGGGATAGTTGAAAAACACATTCCGCCCATATTTGGAAAGTTATTATATGGATCTAGATTTCATGCTATAAAGCAAAGCAGGGGACAGCAAGGTATTGGTATATCTGCCGTTGTCCTGTATGGTCAGTTATCAACTGGAAAGCATGCAAAGATTTTGTCCAAAATTGGAGAAAACGAGCCTGCATATCTGTATGAGATAGCTATAGACACTCACAAGAATGCTCCAGAAATAATAAGGAGAGAGATTGTAAACTGGGATAAAAAGCATGGAACAAGGATAGAGGTATGTATAGTTGGAGATTTCAGTAGAGGCAGGAGGTTCTTATATGAGTATCTGCAGAATACTTCCATAGTAAATCCTCATGCCCAGATCACCTTCATAGAGCCTTCCGGAGAAAGGCATGTATTTGAAAGGGTTACGGATGAGTTGCCAAAACCAACCAAGGAGTTAAAGAAACCACACCCCCACGGAATAGAGATGGGTACTCTTCTAAAAATGCTCAGATCCACGAAAGCAAGAAAGCTTTCCACGTTCCTCAAGTCAGAGTTTGTATCAATGGGTGAAAGAACCACTAAAGCGGTATGTGAAAAAGCAAATCTGGATCCGGAGATGGATCCAAAGACTTTAACCAGAGAACAGGTAGCAAGGCTTCTAAAAGCTTTCAAGGAAGTAAAGATAATGGCTCCACCAACTGACTGCCTATCTCCAATTGGAGAGTTGCTGATAAAGAGGAGCTTAAAGCATGAGACAAAAGAGATCTCTCCAGAGTTTATAGTTGCAACAACGAGGCCACCTTCTGTTTATTCTGGTCATCCTTTCCAAGTTGAAGCGGGTATAGTTTATGGTGGAAATCTGGATAAAGAATCGCCTGTAAAGATATTGAGATTCGCAAACAGGGTACCTCTTCTCTACCAGCAGGGAGACTGCGTAACAACTATTGCTCTTTCAAATATTGACTGGCGAAGATATGGGCTTGAGCAAAGAGGTGGAAAGGGAATACCTGTGGGTCCCGCCATATTCTTTATACATGTCGCATCAACAAGTGTGCCATTTACTTCAGAAAGCAAGGAAGCTATAGCAGAGATACCAGAGATAGAAAATGAGGTTAAGCTTGCATTGAGAGAATGCGCAAGAAAGATGCAACAACATATATCAAAGAAGGAGAGGAAAAAGAAAACAAAGGAGAAGTTTATTCTGATAACAAAGATTCTTCCGGAGATAGCAAAGAAGTCTGCATCCATGCTAAACAAACCTGTTCCAAATATAGATGGTGTTATTACAAAGATAATGGATGTTGTCTGGATAGATGATAAGATAGAGTATGAGAAGGTAAAGAGGTTGCAGACCTCTTTAGATAGCTTCGAGGAAGCAAAATCAAAAGATTATGGATGTATAACCAAGAGTAAAATCACGATCGTCAATTACAAGAGAAAACCCATGAAATTCGATCTCTATGCGGTAAAGCCTCCAGAAGCCATTGTAGGATTTGTAGATCCAAAGCCAGAGAAGATAACCGATAGATACATAAAGTGGAGTATCCCTACACTGAAACCAACACAAAAGATGGAGCTATATTTTGAGCTTGCCGGCTTAAATGAGGGTGATTTTGACGAGAATGAGATATATGTTGAGGGGATAAATCCGGAGTATGTTATAGGTGCAAATAAATGGGAGGGAGAATAAAATGAGTAGTGAGGTGGCTTTACAAAAACTTAGCGAGATAGCTCTTAAGGTTTACACCGATCTGGAAAATAACGAGATACCGAAGATCACTCTACCAACAAGAGCGAAATCGAACATAAGATTTGATGAACAACTGAATGTCTGGAAATATGGAAAGAACAGGACTTCGAGGAGTGCAAAGACTCTCGACGGCGCCTACATGCTTTTAAGAACAATGTATGTTGCTGAGTTTATCAAAACAATGATTGAGCAGAACAAGTCATCCACCTTGAGAGAATTATACTACATATCAGAAGGATGGGATCTTGCAAAATTCAACTCCCAGCAAGAATCCGACAACCTTGCAGAGGATCTAGAAACGATAACGGGTTGTCTGAGGGAGGATTTCAGATTAAGGCCGGAAGAAGATGGAGCCAGAATAATAGGTGATATCGTGGTGGAGGAGAAAACAAGAAGTGGAGAGAAAAGGAGGATACACTGTCAAGATGATGTTGGAGATGCTGGATATTCTATACCTTACAATGTTGAGAAAGAGAAGATAAGGTTCGTTAAATGCGATGCCGATTTCGTTCTCGCTATCGAGACGGGAGGTATGTTTGATAGACTTGTGGAGAATGGTTTCGATGAAACCCATAGAGCGATCCTGGTACATCTCAAGGGACAACCAGCAAGATCGACCAGGAGATTTATAAAGAGGCTGAATGAAGAGCTGAAATTACCGGTGTTTGTATTTACCGACTGTGATCCCTGGAGTTATAGAATATATGCAAGCGTTGCCTATGGAGCTATAAAGACTGCACATATATCAGAATATCTGGCAACTCCCTCTGCTCAATTCTTGGGTGTTGCTCCATCAGATATAGTGAATTACGATCTTCCCACAGATAAATTGACAAATGAGGATATAAAAGCCTTGAAAAGCGAACTCACCGATCCAAGATTTAATACCAGATTCTGGAAGGATGAGATCAACCTACAGTTGAAACTGGGTAAGAAATCTGAACAGCAGGCTCTGGCTAAATATGGTCTGGATTATGTTACAGATGTCTATCTTCCAGAGAAGCTGACGGAGTTTGGAGTACTAAGAAAGTGATCATCTCCAAAGATCTTCCGGCTTGATTACCTGGCATCTCACATTTACCGCTGTTGAATCATCTATCTCTATGATGGTTTTGGAAAAGATCCCGCCCCTTGCGCCTTCGGGATATGTAAAAGTGTACAATTTCTTACCTTTGTAAATGATCGGTTTCGGTTTCATAGCTATTTTCAGGTTTTCGATCTTTCTCCTGAAGACAATGTGGATAACGATAATCAAAATTATGAGAGAAACCACAATCACGCTCACAACATTGCATAACATGGGTAACGAGAGGGGGAGTTTTTGTACGATACTGTAACCTGTTTGAGTATAGTATATGGCGAGTATCGTTAGTAAGACTAGCAAGACGAGAACAAAGACTATAACTATAGATGCTCTGAGTATCAATCTTTCTCTTCTCTTCAGAAGATCTATCTTTCTTTCGATCTCTTTTTTATCCATCTTCCTAAATTGTAAGATTTTTGGTATTATATGT
>CAZGUO010000030.1:0-8834 GCA_964529185.1 uncultured Thermoplasmatales archaeon | reverse complement strand
CTCGCCACTTTAAACATAATCTTCAAATATCGTTATTCCTATGTCCTCAACATGCCTTTGCTGGAAGATAAAAACTTAAGGAACAAGATCTTGTTATCCGTAGACATCATCATGTTTATCATTGCTATAATCTCTATGGTCTTTACCGCTCTTAACTTTTACAATGCGGGTTACTCCTTTGGAGGAGGTGATCCAGCCAAATCACAGCAATACCTTCTATATGCAGGCGGAAGTATTGCCTTCCTCGCTGTATCAATGATGTGGATATTTATCAGATTCTTTAGAAATTGGGGGAAGAGATTAATCTAGCGGCGAAAGGCGCAGGCTAGGCTGGGGGGTTAGGGGTCCCCTGCAACCGGAAATCCCCTATACGCCGGAGCCGAAGCCTAGAGGGAGGCGCGCTAGTATAGGGATGATCCGTCTATTGACGATGAGACCTCGTCCCTAGGGATCGAGGGTGGCGGTAGCATGTTGCCGGAGGGCAACATGCCCGCCTTTACCGCGAAAACCGGGTCAGGCCCGGAAGGGAGCAGCCTCATCGCGGACCGTCGATGCTCTAGGGGTAAACGGGGTCGAGAAGGTAGGCGGGTAAATCATCTCTATGCTGGTCGTGCCCACTTCTGGGCGTGCCTGCGCCCGCCAAAGATTTATTTATGGAATTCTGATATCAAAAGTCGGGAGGTAACTCATGGCGTATCTGCTGAGAGACGAGTCTCTAATTGGGTGGTGGGAGAACTTCTTTGTAGAGTACTGCAGTAATGAGATTGAAACTGTTGCTTTGGAGTATCCAAAGAAAAGGAGTTTGTTGGTGGATTACTGGCTCATAGATAGAGTGGATCATGAGATGGCTGAACTGTTATTGGCGGAGCCACAGAAAGTGATATTCAATGCTGAGTTTGCTCTGAATAATATAGATGTAGCTATAGACAAACAGATAAAGCTTCATTTCAGGGTTTACAATTTACCTGATACAAACAGGATAGCTATCAGATATCTGAGGTCAGAGCACTTGGGTAAACTCATTGCGGTCGAGGGATTGGTGAAGAAGGTTACTGAAGTGAGACCAAAGTTGAAGAAGGCTGTCTTTATATGTCAGAGATGTGGAGCAGAGAATATAGTTGAACAGGATGAAGAGTTTCTGAAAGAGCCTGCACAGTGTATAAATTGTGAGAGGTCTTCTTCTTTCAAACTTTCAACATCTATGTCGACGTTTATAGATTCTCAAAAGATAGAGATACAGGAGAGTCCGGAGGGATTAAGGGGAGGAGCCCAGCCAGAAAGGATAAGCATATTCATAGAAGATGATCTGGTTGGAGATGTAGCTCCTGGAGATAGAGTCATAGTTAATGGCATACTCTTTGCGAAACAGAGGAGGAGAGGGGTACAGAGATTGACCTCTTTCGATAAGGTGATTCACGCCATAAGTATAGAGAGACAGGAACAAGCCTTTGAGGAGGTTGAAATAACAGAGGAGGATGAAAAGAAGATTCTAGAGGTTAGTAAACTTCCAGATATCTATGAGAGGATGAGGGAGAGTATAGCTCCAACGATATATGGGCTTGAGACCGAGAAAGATGCTTTGGTATTGCAACTTTTTGGAGGAGTTCCAAAGGTCATGCCCGATGGAACAAGGATAAGAGGAGATATTCATCTTTTGTTAGTTGGAGATCCAGGTACCGCAAAGTCTCAGATTTTGAGTTATATATCCAAACTTGCACCTAGAAGCATATACGCATCTGGAAAAGCCACATCTGCTGCTGGATTGACAGCTGCTGCAGTTAGAGATGAATTTGGAGAGGGTCACTGGACCCTTGAGGCAGGGGCGCTGGTTCTGGCTGATATGGGAATAGCGTGTATAGATGAGATAGATAAGATGAGCGAGCAAGATAGAAGCGCCCTTCATCAAGCAATGGAGCAGCAGGAGATAAGCGTTGCCAAGGCAGGAATCAATGCCACCCTCAAGTCAAGATGCGCAATTCTTGCTGCTGCGAATCCAAAACTCGGAAGGTTTGATGAGTTTATTCCAATACATGAACAGATAAATATGCCTCCCGCCCTGCTTTCGAGATTTGATTTGATCTTCTCGCTAATAGATAAGCCAGATAGAGAAAGAGATAGCGAACTTGCTCTGCATATTCTTAGAACCCACAAGGCGGGAGAGGTGAAGGAGCAGAGAGCAAAAGTAAAAGACTCAGAGTACACAGAAGAAGAGGAAAAAAGACTGTTGGAGAGGATCACACCAACATTTGATCCCGAGTTTCTGAGGAAATACATAGCTTATGCCAAGAGAAATGTTTTCCCCGTTATGGATGATGAGGCTATAGAAAGGATTAAAGATTATTATGTCTCCTTAAGAGCATCATCAGAAGAATCCATCCCATTTACACCTAGACAGCTAGAGGCTTTTGTTCGTCTCGCAGAGGCTAGTGCAAGAGTAAGATTGAGTAATCGTGTTACGGTAGAGGATGCAGAGAGGGCTATAAGCATTATAGAGAAATATCTGAGGAGGGTTGGGATAGACAGGGAGACTGGAAGAATAGATATCGATACCATAGCGACTGGCATGAGTAGGACCCAGCAAGATAGGTTGAGGAATGTAATGAACATAGTAAAGGATCTGTGTCATGAATCTCCAGATGGTACAGCAAATATAGAAGATATCTTAAGAGAAGGAGAGGTAAGAGGTATTGACAGAGATAAAATTAAAGAAGCAATAGATAAGCTGAGAAGGAGTGGACAGATTTATGAGCCAAGGCATGGCCATTACAGACCAACAGAAGAGTGATCACTCTATGGTTACCTGAATAGGTAAAGTGAAAAAAGAGAAGAGACGTCTGGAACTATCAAAGGTATATGTAAGTGAATCAGTCCATGTAGTACTCCGGTGGATAGGGCTCCGGTGACAATCCCTTTCTCTCCCTTATCTTTCTTATGATATTGTGCTGTAATTCTCTCGGCAGAGGTTCAAATCCAATATTCTCTGTGCTCCAGAGAACTCTTCCTCCCGTTGCCGATCTTATTGCTGAAGCAAATCCGAACATCTCAGCTACTGGAGCTTTTGCCTCGATGTTCACCATATCTCCTTCCATCTTCATATCAAGAATAACTGCTCTTCTCTGGTTTAATTCTCTTGATACATTTCCCATCATTTCCTGTGGAGTGCTGATAAACACTTTCTGCATGGGTTCTAGAAGTATGGGATCTGCGGTCATCATCGCTCCATTTATGGCTTTTTTGACAGCTGGGATAACCTGAGCGGGTCCTCGGTGAATAGCATCTTCGTGGAGTTTTGCATCTACCAGCTTGACAAGTACACCCTGACAAGGCTCATTTGCCAGTGGTCCTTTCTTCATTACTTCATCAAATCCCTGAGCTATGAGCTCTCTGGTTTCAAATAGATGCTGTATACCCTTTGTGACATCGGTAAGTATGTTGAGACCCGAAATGCAGAATACCCCTTTAGCAACCTCCTTATCCATACCAAGCTCCTGAAGTTTGGATGCTATCTCCTTTCTGAATTTCTTCGCATCTGAAGGAATCTCGTTGTTATACAAGGCTTTGACGATGTTCTCTGGTAGAGGTTCAACCACGAAATAGAATCTGTTATGTCTATTTGGAGACTTTCCCTCGAACGGCGCAGGGCTTGACTTTGCGACACTTTCTCTGTAAACAACGATTGGTTCAGAGGTTACGATATCAACACCATACTCATTCTTTATCTTGTACTCGGTTATCTCAAGATGTAATTCACCCATTCCAGACATTAGATGCTCTCCTGTCTCTTGATTTATCGTAACTTCTATACTTGGATCAGCCTTGGATATTGCTCTTAGCACCTCAACCAGTTTGGGGAGATCTCTTGGATGCTTCGCTTCTACTGCAACAGTAACTACCGGCTCAGAAACGTGTACCATCCTTTCGAAAGGTTGCATATCCTCAATTGTTGTAACCGTACTTCCAGCAATCGCATCTCTTATACCCGTAACCGCAGCAACGTTACCAGCTGTAACATAGTCTACCGGTATTCTATCAGCGCCAACCATAAGAGCAACCTGCTGAACTCTATTTGGTTTAGGCATCCCTATAACTCTAACTTCCTGACCGCTCTGTATCCTTCCACTGAACACTCTACCCACAGCTACTTCTCCCGCGTGTGGGTCTATGATTATTTTGGTGACCATGAATGCGAGAGGTGCATCCGGATCACAGTTTACCATACCCTTGCCAACATCGCTGTCCAAATCACCCTTCCATATGTGTGGAATTCTGTACTTCTGAGCCTCTTTTGGAGACGGGAGATGGTCCACGACCATATCGAGAATGACTTCATGGATGGGTGCTTTCTTTGCCAGGGTTTTTTGATCACCTTTGTTACAGTAGTCATAGATATCTTTGAAGGTCAGACCAGTTTTTTTCATGAAAGGTACGGATATTGCCCAATTGTAATAAGCGGAACCAAAAGCTACGGTTCCATCCTCTACCTTAACATTCCATTTTCCTTTGAATTCTTCCGGTACCATCTTGTTTATCAGCCTGTTGACCTCGGTGATAATCTTCACAAATCTCTTCTGCATCTCCTCAGGAGTTACTTTCAGTTCGTTTATCAGCCTGTCAACCTTGTTTATGAAAAGAACGGGCTTCACTTTCTCTCTGAGGGCTTGTCTTATCACGGTCTCTGTCTGCGGCATGACACCTTCGACTGCACATACTACAATAATACAACCGTCGACTGCTCTCATTGCTCTCGTCACATCTCCTCCAAAGTCAACGTGCCCTGGAGTGTCAAGTAGGTTTATCAGATACTCCT
The DNA here is from genome assembly GCA_964529185.1 of uncultured Thermoplasmatales archaeon. GTDB lineage: Archaea > Thermoplasmatota > E2 > DHVEG-1 > B18-G2 > B18-G2. The sequence goes on along the minus strand of CAZGUO010000030.1, from coordinate 4,027 downwards.
GTCCCTCAAACTCGTGAACCATTGATGCTGCTGCGGTCTGGATTGTTATTCCTCTCGCCTGCTCCTGCTCATCGTAATCTAAGACGAGTTGCTTGCCCGCTAACTCTTCACTCATCATGCCGCAGCCCGCGAGTAGATTGTCGGAGAGAGTGGTTTTTCCATGATCTATATGTGCCGCTATCCCTATATTTCTAATATTGTCTATCTTGAACATCAGGTCTTTTGCTTTCCTAACATTCTCTTCTTTCCTTCCCATACAAACCCCTCAAAATCAGCGTGCTGATTTGGCAACCCTCTCAATTTCCTCTTTTTGTGAGATAGCATAAGAGGATGGATCGTTATTTGCTGCTTTCATTATCTCTTCCGCAAGCCTCTTCTCTATACCGCCCTTTTTAACCCTGCCCTTAGATACAGCTCCAAGACATATGTTTCTCAGAGCAATATCCAGTCTTCTAAGTGGAGAAATATCAACGGACTTCGGGACAGAGATTCCTCCAAAGTAGAGTCTTGTAACTTCTTCTTTGGGTGCAGCATTCTGTAATGCATCGATAAATACCTGTATCGGGTTCTTCTTTGTTTTGCTTGCAATAATATCAAAAGCTTTTTCAACAGCCTTATATGCTTTCATCTTCTTACCGTTGTAATGCTCGGTTCTCATGAGGTTGTTGATCAATCTTTCCAGAATGTAAACCTTCGCCTTGCCGAATTGCTTGTTTGCATGTTGAGCGCCTATGAAGAGTCTGGGTTCAAGGCATATGTACCTAGCTAAACCTTTATCTTCTATCTTAACTTCACTAGGATCATACTTTTGAAGTAAAGGGAATGTTTTTGGGAATTCAAAATCCTTTGTTGTCTTCTCCTCTGCCATATTTATCTCCTCATTGGTTTCTCTATTTTACCCTTTATCAACTCCTGAAGAGAAACTCCGTTAACCTTTACTACCTTATATCTTACTCCAGGGATATCACCCATCGATCTACCCATCCTTCCTCCTATTCCCTCAATTATCACCTCATCGTGTTCATCGATGAAACTTATTGCATTGTTTCCTGGAGCAAAAGCGGTAACCTGCCTACCATTCTTTATGAGCTGAACCTTGACACACTTTCTTATCGCTGAGTTCGGCTGCTTTGCCTCTATACCTACTTTTTCAATCACTATGCCTCTCGCCTGCGGCGCCCCCTCGAGCGGATCCGCCTTTTCTTTGAGTTTCAGGACCCTCCTCTTATAATATCTATCACTCCACCTGAATTTTTGCCTGTCTTTGCGCATCTTTCTTGCGGTGTATAGACCTCTTCCCATATCACATCACTCTCAGAAGTAAAGCCTGAATACAACTTTTGATATATTAAGATATTGCTCGATAGAGGCGATATCTACTCCAAGAGTGTAAGCGATATGCCTAATAAGCCAAGTAAGATGAACGGTACCGCAACCGAGTAACTCGATATATCGCTCCAGGAGTTGTAGATGGATGACCAGGTAACATAGAATACCAATCCGAATAGTAGAGAAAGTATCGAAGCTGCACCCTTCCAGCTTATCAACTTACGGAGATCCATCTTATCACCTTTTAATGGATAGAGAGGGATGGGAGCACTGGGATTCGAACCCAGGTCCGCGGGTCACCTCTAGGGTCATCGCTCCAGTTAATCATCATGGGGTCAGATGACCCTCTTTCAATCATCCCCTAACTGGAGCCCGCGATGATGCCTGGCTACACCATGCTCCCATCCATTATAAGAGGGGACCATCATCTCCTCTGTCTGCGGGCTCTCATCTCTCTTCTCATTCTCTTTTTTCTCCACTTCCAGCGCATCTTTCCTCTCTTTTTCCATGCCCTCGAGCTTCTCTTCATCTTGATACCTCTTGTCCAGATGCGAATATGTTTTTTATATATAATCGTTTACCTTGGTCTGGGAGAGTATCAGGTTAATTTTCCCGTAAGGATTAAATTTTTATAGAGTTGAGTTTTTTCTGTAAATGGATGGGATGCACGCTAGTGGAAAGTTATCTGTAGAGCCTATAATATGTGTGCTTTATCCGTATTTCGCAGTTCTAGATCAGGGTGCATATAGAGACTCTATTTTCGATGAAAGGAGGGGATGCGTTGATGATTAGATTACTATGGCTGATTCCCATAATTGCAGTATACATCACTGTTGCATGGTTCCTCAAACTTTACATCAAAGATAAAGACAAAAGGAAACTTCTCTTCTCTTTTGTCTTTGTTGTAGCCTCTATAGACTATCTTGTGGAATTTCTGGATATACCATTCCACTCAAATGTGATTATTTCAAATATTTACTTTGTTGCATCGATTCCTTTACAGATTATGATATTGGTAGCAGTAATAGAGACCATTCGCAATATAGAAGATTTTGATAGGATGTTCCTATTCCTCGTTGCCCTGTTTATATCATTTCTTATAGTATCGTTTCTTCCCATTTCAATGAAAGGGGTGCTTCTCCCATTACGTGTTGCTCTGGCTGTTGAAACAATCTGCATATCCTTTTACTCTTTTCTTAGAAAGAGGGACAAAGATGCTCTATTATTTGGTTTCTCTCTTGTGAGTTTTACCATGGCTAGTGTGGGTATGGCACGCAATATACCGGAATTATCTATCTTCTCTTTTACCATCGCTTACGTATTTCTGGCACTGATATTTATGGGGGCAACAGAAGAGGAGGGTATATCTTCATACTTTGCACTCAAAAGGAGATTGGAAGAGACCGAGAAAAAGTTGAGGTTGAGTGAAAAGAAATACCGTATTATCGTCGAGAATACAAGTGATGTTATCATGCTGAACAATAGGGATGGAATTATAACTTATGTTAGTCCCTCATGTGAACGATTATTTGGTTATAAGGCAGATGAGTTTATAGGAAAGGTTCCATGGGAGCTCAATATAATACATCCTGATGATGTGAGAAGAGTAGCCATGTATCACAGGGAAGCAATGGAAGGCTCTTGCGAGAAACCTGTAGAGTACAGGATAATAACCAAGAATGGTGAAACGAAGTGGGTATCTCATCTCATGTCTGTGGTAAGAGATGAGAAAGGTAGAACAGTTATGATCATCAGTTCCTATAGAGATGTAACCACAAGAAAAGAGATAGAACAGCAGTTATCTTTGAAGGTAGAGGAACTCAAGAGAGCGGAAGATGAGATAAAAAAGAAGAACAAGGAATTGGAAGAGCTGAATAAATATCTCGAGAAGAAGGTGCAAGAACGGACAGAAGAAGTGAAGAAACTGCTGAAGGCGAAGGAAGAAATCCTCCTCCAGATAGGGCACGACATCAAGACACCTCTCACCCCTCTCTGCATTTTACTTCCTTTAGCCAGGGATCTTTCAGATAATATAAAGGTGAGGGAGCTACTTGATGTTTGTATAAGGAATGCAAATTACATGAAGAGACTCGTGGCTAGTACAATGCATCTACTGAATGTAGATGATATAAAACTTTTCTTGGAGGACATATCTCTACTGGATCAGGTAAAAGAACTGCTTGAGGCGCATATGGTGAACTTACAGAAAAAGAGGATCAAGGTCAGTGTCCTTATAGATGAAGATATCTTTGTGAGGGCAGATAGGGTGAGATTGAGAGAAATTCTTGAAAATTTGCTATCCAATGCTATAAAGTACTCTACCGAGGGAGGGAAGATATCTATAGGGGCAGAAAGAGATGGAGAGATGGTAAAGATTTTTATCAGAGATAATGGTATAGGGATGACAAAGGAACAGTTAGAACACATATTCGAGGAGTTTTACAAGGGCGATGAATCTAGACACGATCTAGCATCTGTTGGGCTCGGTTTGTCAATTTGCAAAAAGCTAGTAGAGAAGCATGGAGGAAAAATCTGGGCAGAGAGTAAAGGTATAGGAAAAGGTTCAACTTTTTACTTCACCCTACCAGCAGCATCCCCAAGAGAGAAAATAGAGACAACCCCTGCGAGTTGATGCATATAAATTAAACGGACGCGGCGGGATTCGAACCCGCGACCACTGGCTTAGAAGGCCAGCGCC
>CAZGUO010000029.1:0-8963 GCA_964529185.1 uncultured Thermoplasmatales archaeon | reverse complement strand
ACTCTCTTATCAATCTGAGTATCTTTGCCTTGAGTTTCATCACCTCTGTGAGCTTCCTTGACCTGAGCCAGAGGTGTCTAACGTCTAGCAGAAATTCTTCGCTGTGATCTTCTGTTATGGGGAAAGGCTCTGCAAAACTGACGACCTCGAATTTATTTACCTTTATCTCGTAACCGCCAGGAGCTCGATTATCTTCTCTGACTGTTCCTCTTACCTTCACAGAGGACTCTATCAGAGCTTTTTCTGCATCTTTGAATTCTTCTTCAGGTATATCTCCTTTCTTGATCGTTGTTTGGATTACACCTGTTGAGTCTCTTACGAGGATGAAGATTATTCCTCCGCTGCTTCTCTTTCTGTATATCCATCCTCTGATACTAACTTCTTCTCCCGTCTTATTTCCTTCTAGGATATCTTTTATCTTTGTCCACATTTCGTGGAGTAATGATTTTGGGATTAAATATGGATTACGGTAGGGGGTGTAATGCTATACTATGACCTCAAATGGGATCACATCGACGAGTTTCCCGTGAGGCAGTGTCTTGTTCTGATATGCATATAGAGAGCAGTTGTAAATTCCCTTCTCCAAGGTTGTGCCTTTCTTCAGGCTTATTATGAGCTTGCATTCCACGGTATCTCCTGGAGAAAGTCTATCGATCTTCATGCCATCCTCCCATTCCGTGTAAGTTCCTTGGTAGAACAGGTTTCTGGTAAAGGAATTAACTTTGATTCTCACTGTTACTCCGTCCTTTTCAAGTTCAGATGGTAAACCTTTCTCCTCTGAGTATGGCTTATCGAGGGATAGGAGGATTTCGTATGCTGTTAGATTCGTATCGATATTTGTTATATTGAATGTTCTTTCCAATGTAACGTTCTCTGTGACCAGACCGCATGGATTTACATAGGTTGAGAAGTTAAACGATTGTACATCTGATATCGAAAGCTCCGCTTTATCAACTGGTGGCTCGAATGGAATTCCAAGAGCAGATGGTATAGTGGATAGTCCTTTCAAGATGATGTCCCTGACGTTTTTTGGAACGTGACTCCATATATTTTCTCCTTTCTCGATATTGCTGTATAATTCACATAGCCCAATATACCACTTCTCTTTTAAATAATCGGGGATAATCATTGTCCATCCGATATGCCCTAACCATTCTATGATCTTTAATATATTTGGCAGATAGAGTGCATATATTCCCAGCAAGGTAATGTAAGTCTCTAACTTACTTTCAGAAACCATAAAATCTGTAGATGCGGTAACGGTGTTTCCCGCAGAATCCTTGACAGTGAGAGTAACTATATGTCTACCTGCTATCCATGCATACAGAGCGGGAATCTTTACCGTTTCATTACCTGTGAGGTTATGTACCGGTAGGACAGTTCCTCCTCCGCTCTTTAACAGCTTATCCGCAGTTTGAACCTTCCATTCATAAGATACTATCTTGTCTCCCTCCGGATCATTTATCTGTGCGGTTACGACTATCCCGCTTTCTCCCCATGCCCATGGACCTTTTCTCTCCTCTATGCGGTCTAGATGCTTTTGTCTATCTCCAGGAAGTGAGCATCCGAAAATGATATTTAATATTGGTATCTTAGACAATAAACCTATCCAAGATAATTTTCTATCTATGGTTTTCTTACTGATGGTTAATATGACTATAGGTGGTCTGTTCTTTTTAACTATAACTTTTATGTGATCTTCTCCTTTCCTACCTGATTCATCAGTAACAACGAGAGTGCACTCATACTCACCGGGCTCATCGTAGGTTACCGTAACCTCTTTTTCCGTTGATGTTTCTCCATTTCCAAAATCCCACTTGTAAGAAACTTTTCCTTTTGCATTGATCACTTTAGCTGATAGATTCAGGGTTAGAGGTTCTACGCCGGAAGGGGTCCTATCTGGACATATTGTGACTATCAGTTTCTCTTCGTCTTCTTTCATGGATGTATAACCGAGACTTATAGCTATTGATATTCCAGCCGATAAGATTACCACGCTTGCTATAATAACAGTAAATTTTCTTTCATTCTTTGTCATGGCTATCCCAAGTATTTTATATTTTTTTTGTAATATTTAAATTTTAGTATTATACTCCGCTATGCTTTGTTAGCAGTTAAATTGCATCCTAAACCCTTATATACCAGTTTGCTATTACTGGGCTTACTCCCTGTTGTATGAAGAGGTGATGTGGACTGGCTGAACAGAAGATGCAAGAGACTCAGGATTTCAAATACATAGTCAGGATTGCAGATACTGATCTTAATGGAGAAAAGAGTGTGGTTCACGCGCTTATGGGCATAAAAGGTGTAGGCTTTCATCTTAGTACTGTTATAGCTGATGCAGCCGGAGTGAGTAGATTTGAGAAGATAGGTAATCTTCCTGAAGAAAAGATAGAAAAAATCAGAGAGATAGTAACTAACCTTAACAAATTCGCTCCAGGCTGGCTGATGAACAGAAGGAAGGATTATTACACTGGTAAAGATCTCCATCTAATAGGTACAGATATAGATTTGACAAGGAGAGAAGATATCAACAGATTGAAGAAGATAAGAGCTTATCGGGGAATAAGACACGAACTCGGCTTACCTGTTAGAGGACAGAGGACAAGATCAAATGGCAGAAGAGGTCTTGCATTAGGAGTGTCCAGAAAGAAGAAGTAAAAGGGGTTTTTATGGGAGATCCTAGAAGATTAAGAAAAAAGTATGAAACTCCTTCACATCCTTGGGAAGAGGAGAGAATAAAGAGAGAGAATGAACTGATGAGGAAGTATGGTCTTAAGAATAAGAGAGAGATTTGGAAGGCAGAAACCATATTGCGAAGATACAGAACACAGGCAAGAAAGCTTCTGGCAAAGGTGGGATCAGAAGATCCTGCTTATAAGAGGCAAGTGGAACAACTAATGAATCATCTTATAAGAATGAATCTTGTGAAACCCGGTGCAACCTTGGATGATTGTTTGGCATTAACCGTCGAAGATGTACTCAAAAGAAGGCTACAAACCCTGGTATATCTCAAGGGTTTAGCATCTACCCCAAAACAAGCCAGGCAGTTAGTGGTGCATGGTCATATAGCAATAAGAGGAAGGAAGGTAACCATTCCAAGTTATATGGTTAGAGCGGATGAAGAAAACGAGATAGATTATGCTCCAGATTCTCCACTATACGATCCCTCACATCCAGCCAGACCTTCTACCGATACCCTATCTAAACCAAAAATGGTTGAGGTGAAGGAGGAATAGGATGGGAAGGTGGGGAGTCGCTCACATATATGCATCCTTCAACAATGTTATAATCACAATAACAGATTTAACAGGTGCTGAAACGATAGCAAGATGCTCTGGAGGAATGGTGACAAAATCAGCAAAGGATGAAGGATCACCATATTCTGCTATGCTTGTAGCCCAGAGGGTTGCAGAGATGGCGAAGGAGAAGGGCATAGATAAGATTCACATAAAGGTAAGGGGACCAGGCGGAACCAAAAGCAAGGTTCCAGGACCTGGGGCTCAGGCTGCAATAAGAGCTCTGGTTAGAGCGGGACTCAAAGTAGGTAGGATAGAGGATGTAACACCTATACCTCATGATGGAGGAAGAAAGAAAGGGGGAAAGAGAGGAAGAAGGGTATAATAGGTGGTTTTCTTGGTTAAAATTGAGAGTATAGAACTCAAGGAGAGATATGCGAGATTCGTGGTATCTGATACTTCCCATTACTTTGTAAACGCTCTGAGGAGAGCGATGCTAAGAGAGGTTCCCAAGCTGGCTATAGAGGATGTGATAATCTATGATAACACATCCCCTCTGTTCGATGAGATCATTGCTCATAGACTGGGTATGATTCCTCTACCAACGGATCTAAATCTTCTAGTTCCTAGAGATAAATGTACATGCAAGGGTGAAGGATGTCCAAACTGTACCGTGAGATACACCTTAAGTAAAGAAGAGCCGGGCGTAATATACTCTGGAGACCTTCAGCCTGAGAATGAGAAGTGGAAGGTTGTGGATCCCAATATACCTATAGTTGAGTTGTTTGAAGGACAAAGGTTAATTTTGGAGGCAGAAGCTGTACTTGGCAAAGGAAAGGATCATGCAAAATGGCAAGCTGTAATTGCACCTGGCTATAAATATTATCCAATAATTAACATAAATCAGGACAAGCTAGATGATGATTCGAGAAAGAGAGCCATCGAGGCCTGTCCAAAAAAGATTTTGGAAGAGAAAGATGGGAAACTTGTGGTGAAGAATATAGAGGATTGTTCACTTTGCAAATCCTGTGTTGAGGTTACAGAAGATGGAGCGATAGAGGTTAAGGGTGACGAAACAAGATTCATTTTTAAATTTGAAACCGATGGATCGCTTGATGCAAAGACTGTTCTAATTGAGGCGGCAAAGATCTTGGAAGAGAAGTACAAGGAGTTTGAAAAACTGATCAAGTAAGGTAAAATTTTAATTTCGCATAACTCTACTTTCTTTTAGAAGGGCCCGTGGGGTAGCTTGGTATCCTTGTGGCTTCGGGAGCCATAGACTTGGGTTCAAATCCCAGCGGGCCCATTTTGTTTATATGGAGAAAATTCCGTCAACAACCCCAAAAATCGCGTTCTGTTGGTTTCGCTCTCCTTATGAAGGTCTATATAAACCTTTCTATCTCCTCTGCCGCCTGACTTTCCCGCCATCATCAAGGATGGTTTCAGGGCGGCGGCAATCCAGTCTATGGGCAGTTGCTGGTAGTACTGCTCCGCATACCTTATGTAGCTCTCGGTTGTTGTGATCTTCTCATGTCCAAGCCAGTTTTTCACTGCATAAACATCAAAGCTCCCAGTTTTCACCTTTGTCTTGATCAATCTCGCCACTGCACACCAGTGACGCATATCATAAGGTTGGAAGAACTTCCATACCTTCTTTCCATGTTCACTTAGCTTGTGTCCGAGATGTCTGACCGTGAAAGGTTTTCCTGACGGTTGTAGATATAGAGCATCTCCAGAATACTGATTTTCAACTTTAGGTCTCCAGTAATCGATCCAGTTCTTGAATGATTTGTGGACCTTTGAGGTCATTATAGATGGCTCTGGAATCAATGTTCTCTGAGATTCGTGTTTCTTTGTCTCTGTGATTATTATGTATCCTCTCTTTCCATCGATGATAACATCATCGACCGTCATTTTCACTATCTCTGATGGTACTCTCCATCCAATTAGAAAGCTGTGGAAGAATAGATACTGATACAGGGCATTCTCGTATTCATCATCTGAATACCTGTAGTTGAAGAAATTGTTCACGATATCTGGATATGGAAGAATTCTCTTGTGACTCTTTGGTCTCACTGGAAGCTTGTAATCCCATATTGGTATTCCATATGCTCTGAGAAACATCCTCATCGTATCCCACTCATGTTTCAGGGCGTAGGGTGTTGCTCCCTCAACCTGTTCTCGATAGTCCATGTGCCTTATGAAGTTCTCATAATTCGGATTCCTGAAATCAACGGGAACAACTGGATGGGTCTCCATGAACCTTGCATACCTCAGGTTCTTTTCAACAGTAGATGGAGACAACCTCTGTCTCAATAATGCGTGCATGGCAACATCATCAAAGGTTGCTTCTTTTGGGTTCAACCTGATGGGACAGCTGAGCCTGTTAAACTTCCTGAGCTGTTCATACAGCCCCACCATATTCCTCTTCCATATTTCCTCTCCATTCCATGATCTCCAGCCTCCATTCGGGAAAAACCTTTCCCAATCTCTTCTCTCACCTCCCCCGTGTTTTGATGATGAAGACCTTTGATCCTTTAAATCGTTTTTCTTCCTCATCCCTCAACTCATCTCCTCCTGTTGTTTGGAATCTTGTAGTGATACTTCAGGAAGATCAGAGCCATTCCCAGAACGATGGGAACAGCCCCTTCCTTTATTTTCCCAGCCTGAATCAGACCAGCACCATAGCTTATCAGCATGATGGCAACGCTCATGAGACTCTGATCCTGATTGGGATTTCTTCTCTTCCTCATTTCCTTCCCCTCCATACCTCAAGTTTACCAGGGAATGGCTCAAGGAGTATGCGCCTGGCTTGAAGTTGTTTTATGAATTTCGTTGGCTGGGGTATTCCTAGAGATAAACAGATGTCGACAGCTTTTTCAAAATCGATCAATCCGTCATCTCCTCTTTCCTGTTCCAGTTGCTGTATAAATTTCTGAACGGTTTCCTGGGTGACATGTGTGACATTTGTGACATTTGCATGCGGAAAGCCTTCATCATAATCTTCGAGCTTTCCACTATTACTTGTCACACTCGTCACACTTGTCACAAACCCTGGAATGTATCTCCTTCCGAGTTTGTTCATCAGATTTTCTTTCCAGATAATGTATCTTTGATCACGATCTCTCTTTCTCTCTATGCCCAGACTCTTCAGATACTTTCCAACAGATTGAGGAGTTATTCTCTCAATGCCAAATCTTTCCTTTACCCTGAAGGCTATGTCACTACTCGTTATCCTCTCGTAGCCTTCCTCCTTCAAAGAAAAGATTGCATTGACAATCATCCCTTCGATTGTCTCTGATCTCTCCTCAACAAGTTCTTCATTATACTTCCTCAGAAAATCTCTGAACTCATTAAGCATATCAGGAATCCCAGAGAAAAGAGAAGCAAAACTACGCGTCGCCTGGCGCAGTCTTGGTTCTATATCTCCGAGATCAATTTCCTGAATTTTCCTGGGATCTATGGAGTTGTAATTCCTGAGCCTGAACATCAGAAGTTTGTTTCTGAGTTCTTCCTGTTCTTCATAGAACTCTGAAGGAAGAACATCAGGTATATCCTTCCTGCTGGTCTCGATCATCCTCTCAGTCAAGCATCTTGATTCCAGAGCCTTATCCTCGAATGGGCGCCTGGTGGCGATGACCTTTGGACAGTAAGTTGGAAGAAATTGCAAGGTTTCAACATCGTTCTGCCTGCATCTTATGACAGGTCTTCCCCTCTCAAATCCGCAGTTTAGAATTTTGATGACCTCGTTCTTCTCGTTGCTGTCTCTGAAATCCGCCTCATCAAGGATTATCGTCCCCTTCCACTGCCTTATCATTCTATAGATTGGGGCAGGAGTTACCGCACCGCTTACCATGCAAGGCTTATAACAGAGACCACCAACAACATCAAGGAATCTCGATTTCCCTGTTCCAGTATCTCCAAGAACCCTGAGATATGGAATTGTATTCACTCTATCATAGAGCCATGTTAGGAGAACATACCAGGCTGAGAATCTCTCGAATCTCGGAGAAACATCAACGTACCTGTGGATGTGATCCTGAATTTCTCTAACTAAATCCTTCTCTGTTCCATAATCCTCGCAGAATGTCGGAAGCTTCACGGCGCCGGTAGACAAAGGATCGTTATCATCGAGTGGAATGTAGGGAATGTATTTCCTGATCCCATCTTTAACTTCGGTTACCAACTCCATGTCTCCATCATCTTTCAGACAAACGAAGACGCCTGGCGGGCTGTTGGATGGATCATAGATCTCCTCGTAGAGGATGCCATCTAAGACAAAGCCTGATGTCGAGATGATGATCTCCGCATCCTTTTCTCTTTTCCTTGCCATGTTATCCTTTGGCTCAAAGTCAGGGCAGTTCTCAGCGCTGTCATCGTAGGAGATCACATCCATGTAAGGGCAGTCCTTACCGTAATGGGCGCAATCTCTACCGCAGATCAGCCTTGGTTTTCTCTTGCCTCCAGATGCTGACATGGGTCTGCGCCCTGCTCAGCTAAAATTTTTTCTCTCCGTTGCTGTCTTTGTTTCTCTCACTGTAGCCATTGTTACCGTAGCCGTTGCCGTACTTCAGATAGTAATAGAGAGGTTTGCATCTCTTCCTGAAGAAAGCCAGAGCAAGGCGGAAGGCGTCCACGTTTATATCCCTTGAGGATATCTCCCTGGCATCCTCAAGGCACTCAAGGAAAATCCTTTTCTGGTACTCTCCATAAGGTCTCCTTCTCCCGTTAAACCCATTCCCTTTCATGATCTGTTTTCTGTCGATTCTGGGTTTTAAAGAAGTTGAAGGGTTGAGTGCGAGTAATAATCTACAAAAAGAAAAGTAAGGAGAAAAGGATAGATGTTCTCTCTTCCGACCTAGATTTGATTTTCACCATTCATCTACTCTGCTGAAAACAGTTTCTTGGTATTCACTTAAAGCTTCTCGTCTTTTATCTGGAGGAACCATTGATGGTGGATTGGTTCCCCTATCCAATCCCCAGAATCCTTTCCCGGGTTCAATTGAATTTTTCTTTACTACTATAGCAGATGGATACACAGATGGGTTGGTTGAGTTAGCTACCATTATGCTAACTTCTCCTACAATACCGCCTATCGTTCCTCTGTTTATTTTTCGGTGACCAAGCCTCTTCAATTTGTCCATTACCTCTGAGTAGTAGATATAATTTCCATTTCGTGCAGATTCCTTGATTATTCTATATGCATCTCTGAAAGTTTCTGCTGATATCATTATTTTCCCTCTCCCATATCTAAATACTCTATCTTCCCAGTTATACATCTCTTTTCACCTCTATGCATTTTCCTCGGGGATTAATCCCCACTTAACCAAGTTCTCTTTAGCTTTCTCGGTAAGAGCTACTTTACCATCTGCTAGTTTAACTAGGCTTGGTTTTTTCCCTACAAAAAAACCGCCAAGTCCTCTATTGTCCATCCCATGTTTGCTCGCTATCTTGTATAATTCTCTCTGAGTGATAACAGATCCTGCTTTCCATATATCAAACAATATATTCGCTCTCTGCTGTTCATCCTCTCGTATCAAAGATGTTCCTTTCTCACCAATCAATTTAGATAATTCTGCTCTTACCAGTCTTACTCCACCTTCAAGTTCCTCTAGCTTCTTAATCAGCTCCTTAATTTTTTTCTCGTTTCTTTCGCTCATATTTTCACCTCATATAACGTATGCAAAACAATATTAATAAAAATTTCTATTCTAAGTAATTTCT
>CAZGUO010000028.1:1490-9231 GCA_964529185.1 uncultured Thermoplasmatales archaeon | reverse complement strand
GATACCGGCAGAGCAGTATGCTGATATGTACAATATAGAGTTGAAGAAGAAGGAAGGGGCTGAAGAGGAGGCAAAAGAGAAAAAGGAAGAAAAGAAGACCCAAGCGATACTTTCAGATGAACAGAAAAGATACAGAGAACTGCTCAATGATATAACCGGAACTCTGAAAGCCATCCTGATGGACAGGGAAGGTAAAGAGGTGAAGAAGATACCAGTCAGAGAGCTGACCGACGAGCTGAAGAAAACAAATAACATTTATGCGGTGATATTCGATGGCGTAATCACGCAGAGATTGTTGGATATTGCAAGCGATAAAGGAATAAACACGATAGTCGGAATAAAGATAGGAAATGTAATAAAGAAACCAGCATCGGTGAAGATCCTAACAAAAGATCAGCTTGAATAGAATCACGGATGAATTATAACCTTCAGGGATTTCTCTCCCCTCGCAACCAGATCAAAACCCATCTGAATGTCATCTAAGCTTAGCCTGTGCGTTATCATATCATCTACCCTTATTATCTTATTCTTTAATATCTCGATCGCCTCTCTTATATCTCTGGGCGCTCCCGCATAGGTTGAGACTATCTTGATCTGTTTATTCCATACATCAAATATATTTACTGGAAGGTTAACGTCTGGTGATAAAGGAGCAAACAGAAGTAAAGTTCCTCCCCTGTCTATGCATTTCAGAGCTTGGAGTAATGCAGATTCTGCGCCTGCCGATAAGATAACTCTATCAGCAAGATATCCATCATTTTCTTCCTTTATCCTTTTGGGAACATCCTCAGATGCCTTCAAAGCTAGGTCTGCACCAAATTCTTTCGCCTTTTTCAATCTATAATCATTGATGTCCACAGCTATAATCTTTTTAGCTCCCCATGCTCTAGCTAACTTTACCTGAAGCAGTCCAGCTATACCACTTCCTATAATCGCTACAGTATGACCTGGTCTTATATCAGCTATTCTGAAACCTCTCACCACACAGGCTAATGGTTCTATGAAAACTCCTTCATCATACGATATCTCATCAGGAAGCAGAAATGTTCCAACCTTTACGTTTATCTCTGGTACCCTGACATACTCTGAAAATCCCCCTGGATCGAAATTTGTGGAATGAAGGGTATCGCACAGGGTATGATCTCCTCTCAGACAATATTTACAACAGTTGCAAGGAACATGATGGGAGACAAAAACCCTATCTCCGACCTTAAAACCTTCAACCTCTCTACCTACTTCAACGATATCTCCCGTCATCTCATGTCCCAATACTCTCGGTGCCTTCTTTATCCTGTACCATTCCATCACATCGCTTCCACATATACCGCATGCCTTTACCTTTACAAGCAGTTCCCGATCACCTATAGTTGGTATATCTCTATACTCTACCCTCACATCTTTATTGTTGTAGTAAACGCCAACTTTCATCCTTTTCATGGGATTATTCGCTCCTTACCTTCACCAGAGGCTCTTCTTTGAAAATCTCATAAGCTTCCTTTGGAGTAGCACCCTCATGAACTATAGCTCTTACCGCCTTTATCATGCCAACTGGATTGCTCGATTGAAAGATGTTCCTTCCCATGTCGACGCCTGCCGCTCCTGCTTGTATGGCATTATATGTCATTTCCAATGCCTCTTTTTCATCTACCTTCTTTCCGCCAGCTATCACTATTGGTACCGGGCAGGTTTCCACGACCTTTTCAAAATCCTCGCAGTAGTATGTCTTGACTATATGGGCTCCAAACTCAGCCGCCATCCTTGATGCCAGGCTCAGATATCTAGCATCCTTATTCATGTCTCTGCCAACCGCTGTTACAGCAACCACTGGTATGCCATATTCTTCTGCTTCATCCACAACCTTCGCAAGACCTAAAAGAGTGTCTCTCTCAAAATCCGCTCCAACCAATATGGAAAACGCAACTCCCGCAACATTCAATCTTATAGCATCCTTCATCGATGTTATTATTCCTTCATGGAGAAGCTCTTTACCAACTATGCTTGTCCCTCCAGATACTCTTAGAACTATAGGTATATCGGTTTCAGGAGGTATGTATCTTCTAAGTGCACCCCTGGTCAGCATCAAGCTATCGGCATATGGAAGGAGAGGTAACACAGTTTTTCCAAGATTTTCCAGACCCGTCGTTGGACCCATGAAATAGCCATGATCTACAGCCAACATAACAGTCCTGCCATCTTTAGGCTTTATTATTTTGGATAACCTGTTTTTCATTCCCCAGTCCATAATATCCCCGCAGAAGAGAATTTTGAAGGCTTATAAAAGATTTTTTACCATGCAAAGTTTTTGGGATTAAGAATGAGGGTGATATATCTATCCAAAGAAAATGTTAAAAATCCAATTATCAAGGATATTATCGAGGCGGGAAAAAAGATCGATCGGAGCGGAGATATAAGTATTAGATATGCCAGCAGGATAGTAATATCGACAAATCGAAGTTTGAAGGATTTAAACGAGAAAGACTTCGTAGAAGTAGTGGATTACAATCCGTCAGCGGATGTAGCACTTGTAATAGGAGAAACTCAACCTCCCCTTTCTCTGCCGATCCACTGGGTTATATATCGTATACCAGAGATCAACGCGATAGTTCATTTGTACAAAGATTTGGAGATTACATCCAGAATAGAGGATTTGTTTGATGTTTTGAAAATTTTGAGAAAAGAGAGATACGCATCTCACGAGCGCTTTGGAGAATTATATGTGGGTAGGTGTCTGGAAGAGATCTTAGACTCGATGCAGTAAGATTTATTATGAGAAAAATATATTTAGTTTGAGATGATAAGCAAGGAGACAGCTCCCATTATAGCTGCTTTTATCGATAAGAGGGGATGCTTCTACTACAGAATCAACGAGAAGGGTCACCATTTTCACACATTTAAGATATCAACCATCGATGAATCCGTAATCAAGCTTCTCTACAGACTGACAAACATGGGCCATGTAAGAAAGAGCATAAAAAATGGTAAGGTGGTCTATACTTGGTTGGTTCATAGTAGAGTAGAACTATATCACCTTCTGACCAGCATAATCCCTTATCTGAAGAACCGCAGGGAGGAAGCAGAGAAGATGTTAGAGTTTTTGAGATACAAAAAGAAACAGCACAGGTTCAACTCCGTGACAGCAAGAAAAGCGGTTATGAAGAGATACCGAAAACGGAATGATTAAAATCCCTTTCTTCTTATCCCAGTATATGTTCGAAAAGGTAGAGGTAGATGAGAATTATACAAGGTTCCCAAAAGAGAGGTTACACAGATTTTATGTAGACATCTTAACAGCACTGTCTGTACCAGAGGAAGATGCGAGGATAGTGGCAGATAACCTTATCATTGCCGATCTTAGAGGAATAGAAAGCCACGGCGCCCAGAGGCTAAAGAGATATGTTAAAGCCATAGAAAAGGGCACCATAAATCTAAGACCGAATATCAAGGTGGAAAAAGAAAGTAAAGTTCATGCACTTCTAGATGGCGATGAAGGTTTGGGTCAGCCTGTAAGTTATAGAGCAATGAATATGGCTATAGAAAAGGCAAAGGAGAACTACTTTGGGATAGTTGGTGTGAAAAATAGCAATCATTTTGGTATTGCAGGCCACTATGCCTTGATGGCTGTTGAGGAGGAGCTTATAGGTGTATCTATGACAACTACCAGACCACTAGTTATACCAACATGGGGGATAGAAAAGGTGATAGGAACAAATCCTATAGCTGTAGGAGCTCCTGTTAAAGACATGCCTCCATTTTTGCTTGATATGGCAACAAGCGTAGTATCTACCGGTAAGTTTGAGCTTTACAGGAGAAAAAACAAGCCAATTCCAGAAGGATGGGGAGTCGATAAACATGGAGAAATAACAACAGATCCGGATGTGGTATTATCTGAAGGGGCAGAGTTGCCACTGGGAGGCTTGGGAGAGATACTTGGAGGTCACAAGGGATATGGATTGAGCTTAGTCATTGATATACTGAGTGGTGTTTTAACCAATGCAACCTGGAGCAAGTGGGTCAAGAATACCGATGAGAGAAACAGCAATGTTGGGCACATGTTTATCGCGATAAACATAGAATCTTTCATGCCGGTCGATGAGTTCAAGAGAAGGATGCAGGAGATGATATTAGATATAAAGAAAAGCAAGGCAAAAGAAGGGAAAAAGATATGGTATCCCGGTGAGAAGGGAACTTTAACTGCAGAAACCAGATCAAAACTTGGCATACCGATATACTACAAGGTTCTTCAGGAGATAAACGAGATTGCTGAGAAAGTTGGGGTAGAGAAGCTAGAATAGTTGGGATGGGGGCTAAAAACTAGGATGGATGAGGAGAGGAGGGCTGAACCTAAAACCCCCATCCATACCTAAATAGTTGAGTGTGGATATAAATATTTTTATATTTTCAGTCTACAAAAACACCCGAGAGTCTATCTAAAAGGTTTAACCTTTTCAATCTTTCCTTGACTGGTGGATAGAGTTTTAGACTCTCCCACTCTATGCTATGTTCTCTTATTCCTATTTCTCTTAATCTTTCTATTAGATACATCTCCTTTCCCATAGTAGATACGACGGAGGGATGAAAGGAGACCCCATAATCGCGCAAGTATTCCAATGATCTCATCTGGTAGGAAAATCCCTCCTTAGCTCTAGTCAAAAACCTGAACTCTTCCTCACAACATCCTTTCAGAGAAACCCTTACGTGCAACCTGCTATAGCCAGAAAGCTCCTCAACATAACTTCTATCTGCACCTAGCAAGATCCCATTGGTCTCAAGAATAAATATCTTGTCGTAGGATTCCACGAGATCTAACAATGCGAGGAGATGAGATCTGCCTATCGTAGGTTCAGCACCAGATATTCTCACTATATTGCATCTATTCAGGTCAGCGAGCTCCACAAGCTTATCCACAATGTCTTCTGGATTATAGAATCTACCTACCTTGTTTGGCAATCCGACAGCCCTATCTGACCAGCAAAAGATACATCTCAAATTACACCCTACAGAATCAGCTGTTGCAGAGCCACCATAAAACCTTGTAAACCTGAATCTGTGGTACTTTTTTGCCCTGCCATTCACCACTATCTTCTCTGTTTGTTTTGAAAGTTCAAGAGGATCATACATGCTTATCCCTCTCAAAATGGATTATGTTAACATCCATTCTTTCTATCCTTTTCCTGTGGAAGAAGAATCTAGCCGGAAGCTCCATCTCCATCTTCTTCAAAAAGTGAATCCTGAAACCAAACTCAGCCGAGTATTTTTCTAGGAATCGTTCAACATCTCTTCTAGCCAGATGCAGAGAGAATATATCATTACTTATTTCGAATCCCTTATTAAGAAAAGGTCTATCCGCATTTCTGGATTGACATCCAAAAGGTGGATTCATAACAACAGTATCAACATTGATATCAAAATCCGATACATCCATTTTAAGAAACTCAATACAATCGTTACATTCCATCTTAACAGCATTCCTCCTTGCTATCTCGATAGCATCTCCATCCACATCTATAGCATAGATCTTCTTTGCACCAAGCAAGGCGCAACCTATGGCTAAGATACCCGTACCACATCCTAAGTCAGCTATTACCTTGTCCCTGATCTTCCCCTTCATATCAGCTATCCATATCATCTCTGCAGCTACATCACCTGGAGTTTCATACTGCTCCAGCTCTATTTTTGGATCCTTGAATCTTTCAAGACTTGAAAGTATCTTAGCCAGATGTTTCTTTCTAAACATGGCCATACATACCTCTCAGTTTCTCCTTGCAAAGATCGCAAAGACTCTTTGGCTTCAGCATAGCCTCGTAAAGGGAATTGGAGAACATCATCACACACTCATTTTTGCAATGATCCAGTCCAAGAACATGACCAATCTCATGAACCGCTTCTTTTTCAATCAGATCTTTTGATCGAAGACGAAACGTTGATAGTACTGCACCCTTGAAAGGTATGGCACATCCAAAGACAAAATTGAGACCATCTGAGAACATATCCTCATGAATTATCCAAAGGAAGAGATTATCATAATTCATCAAGCTGGTCAGAAGGAGATCCGCATCGAACTGTTGTCTTTCTCTGGAGAAGAAGCGGTCATCTGGCTCCATCCTTCCTCTTATTTTAACTTTCAATATATCTCCATACTCTCCAGAAATCGCCTGTACTGCGATCTTTGCAGGACTTATGTCTCTAGAATAAAATACATCCAAAATCCTTCTATCCATCTTCCTCCCAGCTTCTTATCGATTCCTCCAGAATCTCCTCACTTTCTCTAAGAATGTCAGAACTAACATCTTCGAAGCCAGCCCTTGCTATGGAGAAGGGGATTCTTCGTATATAATCTCCCATTCTCAAATCTCTTCTCAGATTTGTGGATTGGTATATCTCCACAAGCTTGGACGCTTTCTCTATATATCTGTCAACATCCTTTTCACTTGCGATAATGTTGGGAAGAAAATCTCTAGAAAGTTTTATCCACTGATCGTAATATTCCTGCTTTGCCCTCACCTCAGCCCTTCCATAGAACTTTTCCTTAAATAGAGCCTTTCTATCTTCCTCGCTTATATCTTCAGTTTTGACAATCAGTGCAAATCTGCTCACCAACAAGGGAGGAAGTGGAATTTCGTCCATGGGTTTTCCTTTAAATACGCCTCTCTTTGGATTTGCAAAGGCTATCATGATAAACCTGCTTTCTATGTTGGTATGTAATCTCGAAGAGTGTATACTGCATCTACCATTAGAGAGCAGTTCGTAGCAGTACTCTATATCGCTCTCCGGTATTTTGTCGAACTCATCAACGAGTACTATCCTGTTGTGAGAGTGAGGGAGTGCCCCCAGATCTCCTGTTCCTAGATTGCATACCAATCCTGCCCTTGTGGTATTTGCTCCTATGGTTGATATCTCCTTAAAGGTAGATTCTATTATTTCTTTTGCCAAGGTCTTGCTACTTCCAGGTTCACCTATTATCAGAGAGTGTACAGGCTCTTCGAAGGTTGAGAACAGACTGATGGATAAAGATTTCTTCATTATCTCGTTCCCTTTTATCTCGCTAAACACATTTTTCCAGAATCCTTCAAAACCCCTATTTACTGCAAAATCTCTGACTTCCTCTGGATCCAGGCTCAATCCTCTCGATTCAAGTTCGCCTCGCTTCTTCTCTTCTATCAGAGATTTCAAGATTTCAGCATTTTCTAGGATTTTTGAGAAGACCGGAGATTTCTTGTATACGTGGATGACATTTCCCTCTTCTGAAACCATTACGCTACCTGGATGAAGCTCATACACTCCGAGAACAGAGAGTACAGACCTCTTTACAGGTCTGCTTAAAGAATTTACTCTAATCCTAACTTCCTTTTCTCCTATCTCTACAGTTTCCACGCTTCTGCTCGCTATGATGTTGTGTGCCCTTCTTATAAGGCTTTCTCCCTTGCTCCTTCCCATGCCAAGCTGTTGAGGGGTAAGTAGAGCGATCTGTTCTATCCTTGTTATGCCCATGGATTCCAGTTTTTTCCTGTCTGAAGGTAACACGCCCAGCGTATCGAGATCATCGGACATACTTGAGAGATTTACCAAGATGGATTAATAAATCTTTTGTTGAACACAACATTTAAACTGACTTTCGTTTTACTCCAGGATAAGATGATCTCGCTGGGTATAGAAGGAACCGCTCATACTATTGGGGTTGGCATAGTTGAGGATATCGACGATAAATGCAGAGTTTTATCCAATGTCATCAAAACCTACCAGC
>CAZGUO010000028.1:0-1480 GCA_964529185.1 uncultured Thermoplasmatales archaeon | reverse complement strand
ATCTTTTGTTGGATGTAGTGTTAAACAATCAACTACACGTAGCTCCCATCTAACTGTTTAAACATAACAGCACAAAACCAAAAACATTTTATAGCATCCGGCAGTTTACTGGGCAGAAAGGTCGTGGGGAGGTAACATTAATGAAGAAGATCGGCGTTGTTGTTTTGGTCCTAATTTTTCTCCTTGCTGTTTGGACGGGTTCCAACCACATAACGAAAAACGAAGTTTCCATCGAATATCTTGTAAAGGGTGCCCAAATAGAGAGGATGGATAGCGAAGAGTCTAATCAGATGAGCAGTATCCTCGATATTCATACTTTCATCGACCCCATCCATCGTTCATGCCCAACTTATAAGAAAGGAGAACTGATAGTGAAATTCAAGAAAGGTTTCTCACCCAAGATAAGAACGATGGATACTTTTATCACATTTGGACTGAAACATCTGGACAACCTGAACAAAGTTTACAGGGTGAACAACTTTGAGAAACTAATAGATCTACCCTCTGGCGATATCTGTAAACTGAAATTCTCTGAAGATATCGACCCCGTTAAGTTGGCTGAAGAATACGAGAAAAGCCCCTATGTGGAATATGCTGAGCCAAACTACATTTACAGGGTGTTTTCGGTACCAAACGATCCCCTCTTTCATCTCCAGTGGTCACTCAATCAATCGACAGATCACGACATAGATGCACCAGATGCATGGAACTTAACAACTGGACGGGGTGATGTAGTAATAGCAGTGATAGATACAGGTGTTGATTACTCCCACCCAGACTTGGCTGGAAATATATGGATCAACGAGAATGAGATACCGGAGAATTCTATAGATGATGATGGAAATAGCTATGTAGATGATTACTATGGATGGGACTTTGTTAATGGTGATAATGAGCCCCTAGATGATCATGGCCACGGCACACACTGTGCGGGAATAATAGGTGCTGTTGGAAATAATAGCATCGGTATATCTGGTGTATGTTGGAACTGCAGTATAATGCCTGTAAAATGTCTCAACGAATGGGGTTTTGGATACTTGGATGACCTAATCGATGGTATATATTATGCAGCTGATAATGGTGCGGATATAATCAGTATGAGTTGGGGATGTACAATGTACTCGTCTGCGCTGGAGGACGCCTTGAACTATGCCTATAGTAAAGGTTGTTTACTCATTGCGGCTGCTGGAAATGACAACACATGTGTGAAAATGTATCCAGCTGCGTACAATAATGTCATAGCTGTTTCTGCCACAGATGAGTTTGATGAAAGGGCGAATTTCTCCAACTATGGTTACTGGGTGGAAGTTTCTGCCCCAGGTACAAATATTCTTTCTACTCTTCCAGATGGAACCTATGGTAACGAGAGTGGAACATCCATGGCTTGTCCTCATGTTGCAGGGATAGCTGGTTTGATATTATCAAAGAACGCAGGTCTAAACCAAAGTCAGGTTTCAACTATCCTGAAATCTGCTGTAGA
>CAZGUO010000027.1:0-9663 GCA_964529185.1 uncultured Thermoplasmatales archaeon | reverse complement strand
GAGAAACTCGGTCATCTCCTCACCCCACACTTGAGGCAAGGACGATAATTTAAAACTATATAAACATTTCTGTCCTTGTACTTAGACGTGAAGTTCCACTTAAGAGAAATTTATTAAAACATTAGCTTATTACACCAAAACCCAAGGTGATGAAATGGTAGAGTTCAAGGTTGTAGTGAACGACGTAAAGAACGGAAAGTCTTATCAGATACCAGTATCCGGAGCCCACGCCAACTCTCTCATAGGTAAAAAGATAGGAGATGAAGTGGATGGAATCTTTGTTTCGCTACCAGGATATAGATTACAGATAACAGGTGGCACCGACAAGGATGGCTTTCCGATGAAACCTGATCTTCCTGGTACTGCTAAAAGAAGATTGCTTCTGAGTGGAGGAGTTGGTTATAATCCTCCAAGGAAGGGAATGAGGAAAAAGAAGATGGTGAGAGGAAATACTATATCTGCTGATATCGTTCAGATAAACATGAAGATCATAAAGTATGGATCGAAATCTATAGAGGAATTGTTATCTCTGGTTGAGAAAGGAGGGGAGGAGAAAGGTGAGCAAACCTCTTCCTAGGCAACCAGAGGTCAACATAGGAATGATAGGCCACGTAGACCACGGAAAAACCACATTAACCCAAAGACTGACAGGCAAATGGACAGATGAGCATTCTGAAGAGATAAAGAGAGGCATATCCATAAAATTAGGGTATGCAGATGCAGCCTTTTACAAATGCCCAAACTGTCCAGAACCACAATGTTACTCAACTAAAGAAATATGCCCCTATTGTGGTAGCAAAACGGAACTCCTCAGAGTTGTATCCTTCCTTGATGCCCCTGGTCACGAAACCTTAATGGCAGTAATGCTATCGGGAGCATCGTTGATGGATGGAGCCATTCTCCTTATAGCTGCAAATGAGCCATGCCCACAACCACAGACGAGAGAACATCTGATGGCTATGGAGATAGCGGGAATAAAGAATATAGTCATAGTTCAAAACAAGATAGATCTCGTATCAGAGAAACAGGCTTTGAAACATTATGAACAGATAAAGGAGTTTGTAAAAGGTACCTGCGCAGAAGATGCACCTATAATCCCAATAAGCGCCCATCATGATATCAACATAGATGTTCTGATAAAAGCCATAGAGGAGAAGATACCAACCCCACACAGAGACCTTTCAAAAGATCCTCTGATGTATGTAGCAAGAAGTTTCGATATAAACAAGCCAGGCGCCAGACCCGACGAACTAAAGGGAGGAATAATTGGTGGATCTCTTCTCCAGGGCAAGTTCAGGGTTGGTGAAGAGATAGAGGTTTCCCCGGGAAGAGTGGTAGAAACGCATGGGAGAAAGGAGTGGAGAAGGATAACAACAAAAATAACATCTATAATGACCGGCGGAAAGTTCGTAGAAGAAGCTGGCCCTGGGGGTTTGCTAGCTATAGGAACCGAGCTCGATCCAGCCATGACGAAATCAGATGCATTCGTTGGAAAAATCGTCGGAAGACCAGGCTCTCTTCCGGAGCCAAGTGAAAGATTAAGGTTGAAGGTGCACCTGCTTGAAAAGGCAGTGGGTACGATCGATGAAAAGGAGGTCGAGCCACTAAAGGCGCAGGAACCCCTGATGCTTACAGTTGGAACCGCCACTACTGTTGGTATAACCAAAGAGGCGTATTCGGATGTTGCGGTTATTGATCTCAAAATACCTGTTTGTTGTTTTGAAGGTCAGCAGGTAGCTATAAGTAGAAGAGTGGAAGGGAGATGGAGATTAATAGGATATGGAGTTATCGAGAAATAGAAAGATTATTTTGGATACAAGCATCTTGATCTTTGTTTTTGAGAGAGGAATCGACATAGATGATGAAATCCTTAGAGAGGTGGGCAAAGTAGAGATCCTCATACCAAGATCTGTAATAAACGAATTGGAGAGACTATCTTCCTTATCTAAAGGTTCTAGAAGGATACTAGCAAAAGCGGCGAGAGAGTTTGTTCGAAATAGAGGGTATCAGATAATAGAAAGTAAGGATGAAAAGAATGTAGATCGGGATATTATGATATTGGCAAAAGATCTCAACGCAGTTGTTGCAACCCTTGATAAGAAACTCATAGAAGAGTTGAAAAAAACATCTATTGGTGTTTTGACCTGGAAAAACAAAAGACTCAGACTAACCTGATTCCTCACCAAAAATCCTGTTTATCATCCACTCTGGATCGAAAGGAATCTGATCCTCATAGTCTTGACCTATGCCTATAAAAAGCAGTGGTTTGCCAATAGTATAAGCAATAGAAAGAGCGCTGCCACCCTTTGCATCGGCATCTACCTTTGTTAAGATTATACCATCTATTCCAACTGCTTCATCAAACTTTCTAGCCTGCTCAACAGCATCATTACCAGCAAGAGCATCGCCAACAAATATCACCATATCCGGCTTTGCAACCCTCTTTATCTTTGTCATCTCATCCATGAGATTCACGTTTGTCTGCATCCTACCAGCAGTATCTATAAGAACAAAATCTCTGTGCTTTGCTTTCGCATGCTCTATGGCATCATACGCCACCGCAGCAGGATCGGCGCCCGGCTTGTGCTTTATCAATTTTACATCCAACCTTTTTGCGTGCTCTTCAAGTTGCTCTATCGCTCCAGCTCTGAATGTGTCTCCCGCTGCTATAACAACGCTTTTTCCGTGCTTTTTCAGGTAGTGTGCAAGTTTGGCTATGGCTGTGGTTTTTCCTGAACCGTTCACTCCAACGAATAGTATGATAAAAGGTCTCTTATTTGAGTTTAGTACTTTTGAGAAATCTCCAGAACTCGATTTCAGTATGTGAGAGATCGCACTCTTTAGGGCATTTCTTACACTTTCGCCAAGTTTGTCCTTATCGAGGGGCAGGGACTTCAGTTCCTCCTTGACATGCTCTTTTATAGATTCTGCTACCGACAGGGCAACATCAGATTCAAGAAGAGCCATCTCTAAGTCCCAAAGGATCTCATCTATCTTCTCTTCGCTGAGAGCTAATTTCTTTTTAGTCTCTTCCACTTTCAAAGATTCCGCTACTTTCTTTCTGGTTTCAACGACCCTTTTTATTTCCTCTTCTATCTTACGCTCGATCTCTTTCTCTTCTTCCTTCTCTTCAGTAACCTCTTTCTCCAACTCCTTTTCTATCTCTTTCTCAATCTCCTTTTCAATCTCTTCTTCTATCTTCTTTAAACTTTTCTTCAGAAACTTGAACATACTTCAACCTTTTTTCTCCATAATCTCTCTAACCTTCTGAGAAATTTCTTCCATCCTAGCTTGTATCTTTTGATAGCTCTCTCCCAATCTCTTCAAACTATCCTGAAGATCCTTTACCCTACTATCCAAACTTTCTTTTGCATCCTTCAGATTCTTCTTTATCACTATGTCAGCTCCTTCGGAAACCAAAACTTCAGTTACCTTGTCGCATTTAGCTGGAATAAAGATTCCTCCGCCGATGGGTAACAAAACATCCTTTTTTCCTTCCTTCTCCAAATTCTCTATGGTAATCTTTGCCTTCACGTAGTCATTTATCAAGGCTTGTATGTATGCGCTCTGTGCATCAATTGCCTCGAGCTGTTCTCTGTAAGCCTCGATCATGGCAAGATATGTATTGATGTCTTCCTCCATATTCATCCCAGCAGGTTTATCTTGTCCAAACTTATAAATTTTTGTTAGTGTATAGCCAAACGGATGGAAATTGACAAATCGATATCGTTCCTAAGAGATAGGTTCAGAGAATATTACAGTAAAGAGAAGATTGAACTACCTGAAAGATTCGGAAAAAGGGAATTTGCTTTTATGCCCTTTGGCGCTAAACTTATGAGAAGGCATCTCTCTTTCAAAAGAAAAGAAGATTTTATGAGATATATTCTGGATATGATTCCCGCTCATGCATACTACTCCTCTGCATTTTATCAGAATCCAGGAGCACCTACCATGGATGAAAAGGGCTGGATGGGTGCCGAGCTTATCTTTGATCTTGATCTCGATCATCTTGAGAAGAGAAAGATCAGAAGCTATGAAGAGGGATTGAAAGTCGTGAAAGAAGAGTTTTCAAGATTGGTTAAAGAATTTCTCATAGAGGATTTCGGATTCGAAGAGAGATATATCAAACTGTATTTCAGTGGAGGAAGAGGGTATCACTGTCATGTTACCGATCCAAAGGTTCTATCCCTAGATAGCCAACAGAGGAGAGAGATAGTGGATTATATCGTTGGGAATGATCTGGAGGAAGAGGAGATATTCAGAAAAAGGATGGTAGAGGTATATAGCGAAAGATCAAGAAAGATAACAAGATGGGAGATACCAAAACCTGAGGAGCCCGGCTGGCGCGGTAGGATAGGAAGAAGTATACTGGATTTAATAAGAAAAATAGAGGATGAAGATTTTGTTGAACACCTTGTTGATCTTGGCATAAAAAGAAAAGATATCGAGAGACTGAAAGGAGAATTGACCAGGGATAGGGTAGTAAGGATTGAGAAAAAAGGTTTGATCGAGCAGTCCAATTTCATAAAGAGATTCTTTCTCAAGACAGCAGTAAAAAGGATAGCAATATCATCCGCATCTGGAGAGACCGATGAACCTGTTACATGCGATATCAAGAGATTGATAAGGTTGCCCACTTCTCTTCATGGAAAAACCGGCTTAAAGGTTTGTCAAATAGATATAGATAAACTGGATGAATTTGACCCCCTGTATGATGCTGTTGTCTTTTCTGAGGATAGCGTAAGGATCGATCTAAAGGAAAAGTTTACGATAAGGATGAAAGGAGAAGTTTTTAATCTGGATAAAGGAGTATGCAAAGTTCCAGAATATCTGGCGGTATTTCTAGTTGGTAGGGATATAGCAAAGATTATCAATTGAGATGAGATTTTTCGTATTTGGGGGAAGTGATTTGGACGATATGAGTTACAAGGATCTTAGGGTTATTCATCAAGAAGAGAAAAAGAATCCAGGATTAACGGAGATAAGTCCAGATTTTTATAAGAAGGCCAGAGAGTATTTGGAGAAACTGAAGGAGATTTTGAATAATGAGGAGGATGAACACAAGAAAAAACTTGTAGAGGACGAGCTAAAAAGTGCCTCCCACATACTCAAAAAGATCTATGAAATTAGGGAGAAAAAGATAGTTCTTGCAGCCCTCTCTAAAATAAGGGGAGGAAAACCAGATGTTAGATTGTTTCTGGAAAATGAAAAGAGACTATTTGATGAGATACTGAGATGTCTGGAAACCTACCGGAAAATCATGTTGGAGGGTAAAGAAGAGGAACAAAGTTTGACAGAAGATCAAAGTAGAGAGGAGGAAAAGATAATTGCTCTTGTGAAAGAGGATATACCTAAATTTGTCGGTCACGATCTCAAAAAATATAGTCTCAGAAGAGGTGATGTTATCTCTTTACCAAAGGAACTGTTTGATATCCTAGGCAAAAAGGATGTGGTTGAGAGAATAATATAACAACTACCTTTTTATACCAAATCGGTATTACCCCTTACAACCCTTGAGGGAAGGATCAGCATGAAACTGCCAAAAAAGATAAAGAGATACTGCCCCTACTGTAAGAAACACACGATTCACGAGATAGAAAAAGTCAAAAAGAGCAAGGCGAGTGAGTTAAAAGCAGGCCAGAGGAGATTCAGAAGAGTTACAAGAGGTTATGGTGGTTTTCCCAGACCAAAGCCAAAAGATAGAGAGAAGCCAACGAAGAGATTGGCCATAAGATATAAGTGTACGGAATGTGGAAAGAAACACCATGCCCCAACAATCAGAGCTAAAAAATTTGAACTCCAGGAGGCGTAGCCCCATGGAAACAAGAAGCAAATTTATAAGAGTTAGATGTAAAGATTGCGGAAATGAACAGGTTATATTTGATAGAGCATCGAGAGTAGTTACATGCCATATATGTGGTGCGGTACTTGCTGAACCGAGGGGAGGAAAGGCAAAAATAAAAGGAGAGGTTTTGGAAATATTAGAGTAATTATGTTCAAGAGAGATGAGTTTCCAGAAGAGGGAGAACTCGTTGTATGTAGAGTGAAGAATATACAAAACTTTGGTGCCTTTGTTGAACTCGAAGAATACCCGGGCAAGGAGGCGTTTATTCACATATCCGAGGTTGCGCCTGGCTGGATAAAGAGGATAAGAGATCATATAAAGGAAAATCAGAGGATCGTCTGCAAAGTAATGCATGTAGATAGAACAAAAGGTCATATAGATGTATCGCTGAAAAGGGTAAATGAGCATCAAAGAAGGGAAAAGATACAGGAATGGAAGAATGAGCAGAAGGCAAAAAAACTGCTAGAGATAGTCGCGGAGAAGATGGGGAAAAAGGTAGAAGATTGTTACAGAGAGTTCGCTGAGAAACTGATAGAGAAGTACGGCAGTCTCTATGCAGCCTTCGAGGAATGTGCCTATGATCCAGAAACCTTAAAGAAGGATGGTTTTTCTGGAGAGTGGTTTAAGTACTTCGAGGAGGTAGCTAGAGAGAACATCCAGATACCATTTGTTACGGTAAAAGGTTATCTAAAGATAAAGTCATTTAGACCCGATGGAGTCGAACATGTCAGAAAGGCTCTAAAACTGGCTGAGCAGAGTGAATATGAGGATGTTACCATAGAGGTAACCTACAGGGGCGCTCCCATTTATAATATAGCTGTTAAAGCTCCGGATTACAAGATAGCGGAAGAGGAGCTAAGGAAGGCTGTGGAGAGGGCAGAGAAATATATAAAAGAGCACGAGGGTGAATGCGAATTTGTTAGGGAGCTGGAAAAGAAATGAAGGCCTGCATCAGGTACTGCAACTATTGTAGGATTTACACCATGAAAGAGAGATGCAAGGTATGCGGAAGAGAGACAATAGTAAAAAATCCTCCAAGGTTTTCACCTCAAGATAGGTATGGAAAGTATAGAAGATGGTTGAAAAAGATGGAGAAAGGTCTGGTATAATGGACGAGATAGTCGTTAGATTTATAGGAAGAAAACCTTCACTCAGAAATCCCATATTGATAGAGGGTCTTCCAGGTATAGGAAATGTTGGTAAACTCGCGATAGAGCATTTAATAGAGAGCATAGGCGCAAAGAAGTTTGTGGAGATATACAGCAAGAATTTCCCTCCGCAAGTTTTCATAAACCCTGATGGAACCATCAAGCTGGTAAACAATGAACTCTACTACTGGAAGGCTAAATCCAAGAAACAGAAGGATCTCATTCTTTTAACGGGGGATTACCAAGGTCTCTCCTCGGATGGTCAGTATGAGCTAGCGGATTCCATACTCAAGATAGCGAGAGATTACAATGTTAAGCAGATATTTACGTTGGGAGGATATGGGTTGGGAAGAGAAGTCAAGGAACCTAATGTACTGGGAGCAGCAACCTCAAAGAAGTTGGTGAACAAGATGAAAAGATATGGAGTTGTGTTTAGGGAGAACGAGCCAGGCGGAGGCATAATTGGGGCAAGCGGTCTATTGCTGGGCTTGGGCAAGCTGTATGGAATGGAAGGAGTCTGCTTGATGGGAGAAACGCCTGGCTATCTCGTGGATCCCAAAAGCGCGAAAGCGGTTTTGGTTGTACTTAGCAAGATATTAAACATCGAAGTGGATCTTACGGAGCTGGAAAGAAAAGCCAAGGAGATAGAGTTAATAGCTCAACAGTTGAGGAGCTTAGAGGAAGGATTGAGAAAAAGCAAAGAGGATCTCAGCTATATAGGTTAATCCCACCTTCTAGATATAATCGCAGATACAACCAAGAATATAATGAACATTACGACCATTAAAACCATCTCCTCTCTTGGAAATACTGTGATGCCAAAATTGATGATATTTGAATCATGGAAATTCCCTGCAGAATCATAAGCCCGTAACTTTATCTCATAGTATCCATCACCTTCCTCTGGACTGAAGGACCATGTGTACCAGCCAGAAGATGTGCAATTACTATATTCCTTCCACTCACTCCAACTCTTATTATCTCTTGAGTATCTGTAGAAGAGAATAACCTTTGATATCTCCCCCTCATCCTGGCTCGAAACATAGGTGTTTATCTTTACAGGCGTTCTTGATT
Source organism: uncultured Thermoplasmatales archaeon (assembly GCA_964529185.1). GTDB lineage: Archaea > Thermoplasmatota > E2 > DHVEG-1 > B18-G2 > B18-G2. The sequence continues at coordinate 1,596 of CAZGUO010000027.1, read as the reverse complement.
GCCACACATTTATACTCTCTATCGCGGCTGACGGCGGAAGGGTATCCTTCACAACCTTGAGAGCATCTGTGTCACTTTCTGTTACGTATTCATTTCCTACCATGTCCCTGATCCTAAAGTAGATATGGTAAACTCTACCATCTTCCATCTGACTCCAGTCCCACTCGTTTATTTCCCACCCCTCTGAATATACGTTTGAATCAATATCTTTGGCTATCTCTTGCCATTCAAAGTATCCCTCATCAGCTATACGATATTCGATACTCTTTATTCTAAGGTCATCAGAGAATGTAACAAAATCTATCTTTGAGTTGTTCAGCCAGTAGATCTTTTCCTCAAACTCGGGCTTTTCGGGGGCTTCCACATCTATTAGCAGAAGGAGTTCGCCCTCTTTCATCCCTTCGATATTGCCCGCATTATCTATAGCTATGGTAAAGAACTTGTAGTATCCACTCTCAGATGCATTGAATGTCCATTTCCAGGGTGGTTTCTCGAGAGATGAATATGCTATGGGATCAGAGAAACTTTCATTGTCTTTGGAAACCCTGTAGTAAAGGGTTACATTTTTGACGTTGGATATATCATCTGTTGCTTCAGCGGTTATCTCTATTTTCTCGCATCCATGCAGAAAACCGAGATCATCAACAGTTGTTACTATGTGAGATTCTGGAGGGGTTACATCTATCTCAACATCTATCCACTCGCTCTCAACAGTGATTCCAGACATATCTCCCACTTTAAATCTTATAGATTGCAGCGAAAGGTTCACCTTACTTTTCAGATTCAGCAAATCTTTAAGAGAATCATCATAGAATATGGGTATATCCTCTGCCCTGATCTTGACCCAATCTCTTGAGCAGTCATCTCCCTCTACTTCGGCAGGTAGCCATACAGTGTAGTGCTTAGATCCAGAGGAGTTCTCTATGTATTCCAATTTGTACCAGGCAAACTCTTTACATATTCCCGGAAAGCTATCCTTTGCTTCAATCTCTATATCGGTGCATCCATCGGCAACATCATCCTTACGCACATATATTATAGATGGATACTTTAGCTCCGGTTTTGTAGACTCTCTCGAAAAGGTTATACCCCATTCTTCGATTTTGGGGATGAAGCTATCATTCTTCTCTATAATTGCTTCGAGTTTTATGGCCCCTTTACATATTCCAGAAATGTTATAGGTGGTTGAGGTTTTTCCCTCTATGCCTTTCACGATAACCTTATTTTCCTCATCTAGAACATTAAACGTAACCTTTCCTCCACCAGAGAGATTGACCTTTGCCGTGAACTCATCCCACCAATATCCGACAGGAAGATAGATGATTTTGGAAACTATATGGTCTTCCTCTTTCTCTTCTAGCCTGTAGTCTGTAGATAGATCATCCTTCCATTTCCCTTCAGATGTCTGCCAAAGAATAAGATATTCATCCAACAGAGGTGGAGAGACAGGATTCTCAACCTCCAGATAAAACTTTAATCTAATCTTCCTCTCGGTGAGCATGTACAGGGGTATTATGTTATCTTCGAATCCTTCACTGTTTCCTTCAAGTATATCATCACCTACGAGATTCCCATCCCCATCCAGTATTTGTACGC
>CAZGUO010000026.1:0-9829 GCA_964529185.1 uncultured Thermoplasmatales archaeon | reverse complement strand
CACGAGGGTTTCGATGGCTATGCATATCACAAATTAGTATGATAATCTCACTAACCGGTACGCCGGGCGTCGGAAAAAGTTCGGTAGCAAAGATTCTGGAAAAGAAATACAAAGTGATTAACTTGATTGATCTTGCCCTTGAAAAGGATTTTGTGCTGGACTATGACGAAGAGAGAGAGTCTTACATCATAGATACCGATAGGTTGGAAGAGTACTTAAGAAGAACCATATCGAAGTCAGAGAATTACATTCTTGATAGCCACCTTTCTCATCTGATGAAATTTTCTGATATGGTTATTGTTCTTAGATGTAGGCCTGATATCCTTAGAAAAAGATTGGGTGAGAAGGGTTGGAAGAAAGAGAAGATAGAGGAAAACGTCGAGGCTGAAATCTTGGATATTATACTATCTGAAGCTGTAGAGATACACGGAACGAGAAGAGTCTTTGAAGTGGATACGAGTGATAAAACCATAAGTGAGGTTGCGGAGATTGTAGAAGGTTTAATAGAAGGAAAAGTGGATTATGAGATGTACAGGGTTGGAAGGATAGATTGGTCTGGATACATAGAGGGGTAAAAATGGTGCTCGACAGATTTAGGGAAAGTGTTGATCCCGCTCTAACATTTATAGCAAAGAGACTTGACCATATTTCTCCAAACACCATAACTTGGTTGTCTCTTTTGTTCGCCATAGTAGCAGGGATCATCTTCTTCCTATCAGGTCCTGAAACGGAAGAGAAGAGTTACTTCCTGTGCATAGCGTCAGTATTTGTATTCCTTAATGGTTTTACCGATGCAATAGATGGAAAAATAGCAAAGATGAAAGGCAAGGCAACTCCAGAAGGTGATTTTTTGGATCATGCGATAGATAGATTCTCGGATGTAGCTATGGTTCTTGGTATATCTTTAAGTAAATGGTGCGATCCAGAGATAGGGCTGTTTGCTCTATCAGGGATGTTGCTGACAAGTTATATGGGAACGCAAGCCCAAGCGGTTGGATACAAAAGGATATACAGAGGATTGCTGGGAAGAGCTGACAGGCTGGTATTACTTATGATATTTCCTATTCTTCAACACATCTTCATTGATTTTGAGGTAAATGGCTTCAATTTGCTGGAGATAGTCCTGATCTACTTTGCGGTTGTTGGATTTATAACGGCAATACAGAGGTTTGTAATAACTATGAGATGGTTTAGGAGGGATAAGTAGCCTGAGAAAGGCTATACTGATATCCACATCAAGAGATACCAAAGAGATAAGATCTCTTGCAAGAACGCTCGACATCGAGATAGTGAAGAAATTCATTCAGAGGAGAGATGTTCCAGATGTTAGGACGTTTATAGGAAAAGGAAAAATAGAGGAGATAAAGGAGTTCTTAGAAGAAAACGGAGAGATCGATCTGGCTATCGTTGATGCTGATCTCAAACCATCGCAGTGGTTTAATTTGGAAAAGGAATTTGGTATAGAGGTGTACGATAGATTGAGACTAATTCTATCGATATTTGAAAAAAGAGCAGAAAGTAAAGAGGCGAAGCTTCAGGTCAAACTTGCTCAACTAAGATATGAAAGACCTTTTGTTAGAGAGTTGATACATAGAGCTAGAGCTGGTGAACATCCTGGATACATGGCTGGAGGAGAGTATCAAGTTGATGATTACTATGAAATGATAAAGAGGCAGATGAGAAAGATAAGGAAAGATCTGGAGAAGATAAGAGAGGATAGAGAGATCAGGAGAAGGCATAGAAGAGAGATAGGTTTTTATCTAATAGCGATAGCGGGATATACAAATGCTGGAAAGAGTAGTTTGCTGAATCTCTTGACCAAAGAGAATGTAAAGGTTGAGGAACTGTTATTCTCTACTCTCTCTACAACAACAGCGAGACTAAACGAAAAGATGAGCTTTTCCAGACCTCCAATACTGCTGACAGATACTGTTGGATTCATAAGGAATCTACCTGCCTGGGTTATAGATGCATTCCACTCTACTTTGGAAGAGATAAAGGTTGCAGATCTAATATTGCTTCTGGTTGATATAAGTGAAGACATCAAAGAAGTGAGAGAGAAACTAGACACCTCTCTCAAGGAGCTCAGAGACATTGGCGTGAAATCCCCCATACTGATAGTATTCAACAAGATAGATGGATTGAGCAAAGATGCTTTAGAAGAGAAGATAAATAACTTGACCGATCTGATAAACAGTCATCCTTTTGTTGCTATATCTGTAAAGGAAAGAAAAAATATAGACAAATTGTTGGAACTGATAGGCAAAAATCTCCCCTCTCCAGTTGATTTGAAGATTATCTTGCCAAACAACGCGGAAGGCCACAAATTCCTATCAGAATTATTCGAGAAAGCCTGGATAAGAAACATAAACTATGGAGAAAATATAGCTGTTGATGTGTCAATCAACCCCAGAGTAGCTGATAAGTTGATACACAGGTGCAGGCAGATAGGGGGTAAAGTCCATCATAAATGAAATAAATGGATTATTCATTTCCTCTCTTGCTGGGCTCGTGGTCTAGGGGTTATGACGTCGCGCTTACAACGCGGAGGTCGCCGGTTCGAATCCGGCCGAGCCCATCGATAGCCCCGTGGTGTAGTGGTCAATCATGCGAGGCTCTGGACCTCGCGACCCAGGTTCGAATCCTGGCGGGGCTATAACATCTTCCTCATTTTGTAATGCTGTATTGTTCCAAATAGAAGATAACTCTTTTCTACTAATTCATATCCATTTTTCAGATAGAATCCTACAGCATTCTCTCTTGCATTCAACATTACATATCTCGCTCCCTTCTCCTTCGCAATTTCTTCGAGTTTTTCTAACATCTTACTACCTATACCTCTATTCCTATACCCCTCTTCAACAGCCATATACCTTATCTGCGCCTCCTCTTTGCTATTAAAATGTAATCTCGCTACTCCAACCATCTTATCTTCATCATAAGCAGCTATATGTATAGCTTCATCATCTAATTCATCTACTTCACTACCTCTAGGTTGATTCCAAGGTTTTCTCAAGATTCTCCATCTCAACTCCAAGTATTTATCAAAATCTCCTTCCCATGGATGAATCTCTTTTATCGCAATTTTCACAATTTACCATATAAAGTCCATTTTTTAATTCTTGTTGATCAATGTTTGAATAGGAGAAAGCAATGTGAACGAAGGCTAGGAATAAGACTTGTATTTTCTCCCAGTTCACTCTGCGTTTTATCTCTCTTTTAAAGGTTGGATGTAGGCTCCATGAAATTTTTATAGTTATGAAAATTATCTATAATTGTACGGGGGGTGAGAGTGTATGAAACAGATGGGGATTATATCTAGAAAAAGGAGAGTGTTAATTGGAACGATTATACCCCTACTGTTAATTGGAATGCAACTCAGTGGGGTAGTACAAGGAAGCAAAAGCAGAGTAACGAACTTGAACATACCTTCTCTTGATGAAACTATTCTGCAAGATGATATGGTCAAGACTGCTATAGAAGAGATCTCTAAAAACGGATTCTACTTGGAAAAGGATAACTACAAGATCGTTAAATTATTCAGAATGACATACTGGATATATGTTCCTATTAAATCAGTTGAAGAAAAGCATCTTGTTGGTGCACTATCTATAGTTACAAAAAATAACAAAGTTGTGGAATGTGTATGGGGATATTACGATAAATCAGATGGAGAAGTATTCCTTCGCGATCCAAATGCCAATGTGACACTCCTGTGCACATCTATACACAGCTCCTCCGGAGTACATGCACTGGCATATGTGTACTTCTATTGGTGGGGCTGGAAAGTAGTCCTTAGCGAAGAAGAAACTCAAATGCTGATCTTGATCTTATCAGCAGTGGGTTCCAATACTGCCGCCATTGCAGCTGCCCTAGCGTGGCTTTTTGGTATACCTTCAGGCATCGCAGGAGCGATAGCAGCATTTCTCGCTGCATCTGCTGTGGACGTAGCAGTTATAGATGCAATAGGCGGTCATAGAGGGATTTACTTTATAGGTTTCTGGTTCTTTCCATTCGTATGGTGCTGGCACAATTGAGGAGGGAGACAATGGAGATATTTATTCATCTCTTTTTTTTGTCTGCTTTTCTTATAATAGGTTTCGCAAACCTAGGTATCGTGATGAAGGGTAAAGAATGGCAAAGGCAACATAAAAAACTCATTCTATTATTGCAAATCCTCCTTATAATGCTGATTGGAATATGGTTTACCTTAATACGATCGATCTCTTAATTGAGATAGTTCTAAGCAAATCATCAGATGATAGGGATTCTCATCCAACGAATTGTTTAATGTTTAATAAAGTACCACGAACTTAATCATGGTCGCATATAAAGATAGTGTACTGCACACCCTATAGAATCATATCAAGGCTCTGTTTTCCAGTGATGTGCGACCAATATCCTCTTGTGCAGAGTAGAAATCAATATCGGTAATATTTTTCCAGATTAGTAAATTGATTCGTTCATTTCGTAGGGAGACCCATGACATTATTAGTTTATATATTTGGGGCGAAAAAATAGAGGTAAAGGCGAGAAAGGAGACATGAAGATGAGACATTTGGAAAGGATGATGAAAGATAATTCAATATCCTAACTTCGAGATTAAAAGAATCCTAAAATGCTCCCTTTCGACGTTTCAAAGGAAAGCGTTGAAGTTGGATTACTGCATTCTATCACCCTCTACAATCTGGAGGTGAAAATTTTTGAAAGTCTCCATTCAGTATTACAGAATGTCCTTATTTTAGCATCCTAACATCTATCTTATCATTGATATCTATCAACGCTCCTGATCCGGATTTTCCTGCAGAACAATTAACCACAACCGTATCTCCAAGCTTTTCAACCCCTGGTCTTTCGTGAATATGTCCGCAAAGATGCAATCTGGGCTTCTTTTCTTCTATTATCTGCCTTATCTCCCTGCTCCCTGCATGTATGCCAAATATGGCATTATCCAGAACCTTGTATGGTGGCAGATGAGTAACGAATATGGAGTTCTCATCCAACAGAGACTTTACTTCTTTGATCTCATCATCCGAAAAATGATTACCTCCTAATCCTACAAATTTAAGGTCTTTGTAGATGTACTCTCTCAGATGGATATTTTCTGCCTTGCTTTTATCTATATAATCCAAAACATCTTCGCTATCTATATTCCCATGTATGGCTAGGGTTTTTACTGGAATCTGATCCAACAAAACCTTTGCAAGTTCTCCTGGTCCAAAGTGGGTTATATCTCCGCATATAACCACTACTTCTGGAGAGAACTCTTCCACATTCTTTATTAGATTGTCTACCCTGTACTGTTTACCATGGATATCAGCTATGGCTATCAGTCGCATAAGCTACGCATAGCAGAAATGGATAAAAATCTTATCTCAATACAGCCCTCCATGAGAGAGTTTCCCAGCTATTTTGCAGATGCGGAAGAAAGCTTCGGCAAATCAAAATTCGTCATTTTCGGTGTGCCTTATGATAAAACCTCTTCTTTCAGATATGGGGCAAGACTGGCTCCAAGAGAGATAAGGACAGCTAGTTGGAATTTTGAGACTTTTGATATCTCTCTCGGAATCGATTTTTCAGATATTCCAATACATGATTATGGCGATATTGATGTGGAAGAAAAGGAAAGCAGAGAGATGATAGAAGAGATATCGAAACTCACTAGAAAGATTGTAGAGAGTGGAAAGATTCCGGTAGCTCTTGGTGGAGAACACACGATCTCTGTAGGGGCAATAGAAAATTTCGATGATATTCACGTTATCTTTTTGGATGCCCATCTTGACTTTAGGGATGAGTACGAGAATAACAAATATAGTCACGCCTGTACCCTTAGAAGGATAGCAGATAGAGTGGGCGTAAGCAATATTACAGCGCTTGGTATAAGATCAGCAGAAAAAACCGAATTGGAGGAAGCAAGGAAGGAGGGATTAAAGATCATTACCTCGAGAGAGATACGACACCAAGGTATAGAGAATATCTTGAAAGAGATGAGCAAAGACCTGGATAAACAGAATATCTACCTTTCTTTGGACTTTGATGTCATAGATCCCTCGCATGCGCCTGGCGTATCTACACCAGAGCCCTTTGGATTATCTCCAGAAGATATCATTAAGGTGATTGAGAATTTCTCAAACAGGATGGTTGGATTTGATCTGGTTGAGGTATGTCCAACTTATGATATGGGAATAACATCCATACTTGCAGCTAAGATTATAAGAATAGCTATAGCTGAGATGTGGAAAAAACAACCCTTATATAGGGGGTAACCTTTCTCGGTCTATGCAGTTAGAGAGAACCGGTCTTGTCTCGATCATCATCCTCGCTGTGATAGTTTCATCAGTTGGAGGAGCGTATGTTTACTTCAATTACTTTTACACCCCTGAAAAGATCGTTGAGGTGGGAGATTGTGTACTGGTGAATTACATAGCAAAATATGCAAATAATGGGACGGTATTCGCTACCTCTTATGAAGATGTAGCTAAGGAAAACGGGATCTACAATGAAAATGCAAGCTATGAGCCCTTGAAGATATTCGTGGATCCTGATGGAAGCAGAGAGATCCCAAAGGGCTTTGAGAACTTTAGCTCCTTTCCGCCGTTAGGAATGAAAAAAGGGTTCATAAAATATCTTGTGGGTATGAAAGAAGGAGAAAACAAAACCGTTGTACTCTCCCCTGACGAAGCTTATGGAACATGGAATATATCTTTAGCTAAAAATCTAGGATTCTATGAAATGAAAAGAGAGGCAACAATAAACTGTACTGAGAAGATAAATAGAACCCAATTTTCACACATTCTACCTAATCTCACGATAGAGAAGAACGTCACATTTGATGGAGGATATATCGTATTTGGAGTAAAAGGTATCATGAATGGAACAATAATTGATGTTGACAGCAAGAATGTAACCATCAAACTCTTCCCGAGAAATGGAACCACATTCACCCTACCTGTTCTCAACTTTACAGGAGAGATCCTCTACACTAACGGAAGCAGTAATTTCACTCTGCATATAAGTACCGAGGTAAACAAGACCTTCACGATATTTTGGCTCTTTACCACCATCCACTGCAAGGTTATATCTGTTAACGAAACTACTATAAATATGGCAATAAACATGTATGCCCCCTCAATCTCCTTAATAGATCAACCAATAGAAGTTTTCTTGCATGTAGAAAAAATCTACAAAACCTCTAAGACAGACTAATTCTTTATCTTCTCATCCAACAGATCAAGAAATTCCTCTTCCATGCCTCTAGGTATGAGTGCGCCAGCCGCGTTTCTGTGTCCTCCTCCGGTCCCTCCAACAGAGAGGGCAGCGGTACAAACCACTTCTGATAAATCTATCCCATCATCTCTGCATCTTACAGAAACCTTGACAAAGTCGTTATCGCTGTTGGCGAATCCCACAATTGGAAAAGTCAAAATCTCTTTAGAAAGGATGGAAGTTATGCTTCCAACAATCGTATCTTTGATTCTACCCTCTCCATGGAAATAATACAGATGTTTCCTCCTTTCCAGCTTAGATCTTGCTAGATCCAAACCCTCTGATAAGCTCTGTCGATGATTGCTTAAATACTTCTTTGCCTCAGAAAAAGCTTGATTTCTATCTCCTAAGCAGAGCTTGAGAGCTATATCTGCTCCACCATATCTAGCAGTAGAATTCAAGAGGGTTGCAAACTCTCTGGCATCGTGCAACTCAGTGCCTTTCTTCTCGGACAGGAGTATATATACCTCTCCCACCAATCTCTTCACAAAATCTGCACCAAAACCTCTATCTAACAATCTCCTTGCAATCTCTGAAACTATCCTTCTTTTATCTTCCAAGTCCAAATCCACCCACCTTCTGTAAATATCCCTTCTGCTGAAACCCATATCTAGAAGGAAAGCAATGCACGCTTCTTCTGACCCACTTACTCCGGGAATAAAAGGATCATCGGCATAGAATAAAAATCTAAACAGTGGCTTGCTTTCTCTCCCAAAATACTGCACATCCTTCTCTACTCCAATGATTCGCTCCTTTACCGCCTCTCTTAGCACATCTCTGTTCATCCCAACCAGTTTTCTCTCTCTTCTATCCTGAAGATCACCGCATGCCCCTATGACAGCAAGATGAGAATACGATGAGATTCCTGCATGAGCGTATCTTGCAACCAGATATGTGGCGCCGGCGCCCGAAAGGTATATACCCCCATCAATCCCAAAATCGTTCGGGTTGAACCTGTGCTTTCTCAGTTCATGTGAATCATAATTCACCTCATGGTGATCGGTTATGACGATATCTCCGCTGAAAGGTATAGACATATTCACTCCAAGATCGGTAAACCATATAACCTCTGGATTTTCATCCAAGATCTTTTCCATGCTTACCAGATCAACCTGCTTGACAAAAGAGATCTTGTACTCCTTCCCTAATTCTTCAAGGGTTTTTACAGCAATCGCCCCAGCGCAAACACCATCTGCATCAAGATGAGCTACAACATGGAAGTTGTCCTTCCCTCCGATAAGCTCAGCAATTTCTTTTGCCTTCTCTCCTATGTGCATCCCGTCCCCATATAATGAAAAGAGAAAGGGGGTTAATAACTGTTTACTCCTCGTCAACCCCAAAGAGTTTGCACTTCCTGTCAACCTCTTCCTGTATCTTGTCTATAATGTCCTGTCTTTTTACGGGCTTGAAGAGATGCCTGAATCTTCCCTGGATTTTTAGATACTCCTCGACGGGTTTTCTATCCTTCAGTTTCTTTGTGATGATCGGTTTCAGCGGGCTCTCCTGCGTTATCTCATATAGCACAAATACACCTGTCTCCACAGCCAATCTTGCAAGCTCTACAGTTTGCTCTGTTCCGAATCTCCATCCGGTTGGACAAGGCGCAAAGACATGTATAAATGATGGACCATCAACGCTCAGCGCTTTCTTCACTTTGTTCTTGAAATCTGCAGGATACGCAATGCTTGCTGTTGCAACATAGGGGATGTCATGAGCTGCTGCAATCATCGCTATTGGTTTTTTCCTGGTCATCTTTCCAGGTATAATCTTTCCGGCAGGAGATGTTGTCGTTGCAGCACCAAAAGGTGTTGCAGATGACCTCTGTATACCAGTGTTCATATATGCTTCATTGTCATAGCACACGTAAAGAACTTTGTGTCCTCTCTCAAGCATACCAGAGAGAGCCTGAATACCTATGTCGAATGTACCTCCATCTCCACCAAGTGCTATAATATTGGGCATTTTGTCCTTTGGGATGAGTCCTTTGGATATCATTGCTTTGTATGCCGCTTCCACTCCGCTTGCTGCTGCAGCAGCATTCTCGAAAGCAACATGTAACCATGGAACCTTCCATGCTGTTTGAGGGTAAGGCGTAGTTGTAACCTCCATACAGCCTGTTGCCTCGACGATTATTGTATTCTTGCCTGCAGCTTCGAGAAGTTGTCTTATTGCTATTGCCGGTCCACATCCGGCACATGCCCTATGACCTGGAGCAAGGAGAGATTCCTTATTCATTCTATCAACTCCTTCTTAACACCTATCCATACAGGTCTCTCCACCTTCTCTCCTGCCATCACCTTTTCGCAGATGCCGAGAATCTCTTCAAAATCTTTGAATGTCACATCCCTGCCTCCAAGACCGAGAATGAAATCTATCAGTACAGGTTTTTTCTCTTCGTTTATCAGCGCTCCAGATAGGTCAGCATAGACGGCGCCGCCGTATCCCATGGAGATATTCCTCTCCAGCGTAGCCACGATCTTGGCGTTCTTTATCAACGGTAGAATCTCTTTGAATGGGAATGGTCTGAGAACCGTTATCTTTATCACACCTACTTTCTTTCCCT
>CAZGUO010000025.1:0-10127 GCA_964529185.1 uncultured Thermoplasmatales archaeon | reverse complement strand
TGTAACGGCACAGCTCCATTTTTCTTTCTTTTTTAAGATGCTATAAGACAAACAGATAAGTTTTAAATTATGATAGTCAATTGTCCCCTGTTCGGGCCCGTGGGGTAGCTTGGTATCCTTCCAGCTTGGGGTGCTGGTAACCCGAGTTCAAATCTCGGCGGGCCCATTTTTGTTATAATTTGAAAACAAACTTCGCAAATGTTTTGTGTGGATAACAAATGTTATGGATCTTGATACAACGATTTTGAAAGTACCTTTGCCCCGGTCATGACTTTTTATCCCTATATTCTCTCAAAATCTCGCAGCAGATCCTTCTTATTTTTTCATCTTTCAAAAGATAAAGATCTAAACCATGTAGGCTGGGATGTGGTAGAGATTACACGAATTGATTTTCTCTCTGTGAAAATCTCTCAAAGTTATGATGAATGCGTTCTCTGGCTGATAAGTGCTGATGAAACTGTAGAATCCTTTTCCAGGTTTTTCTGGAGATAGTTTTACCTCTATCGGTATAATTTTGTCCTTCCTTTTTACGATGAAGTCTATCTCAGCCTTTCCGGTTGTTCTCCAGTATCTAATGTCTGTATTCTCTAAGGTTAAAAGTTCTCTAAAAACAAAGTTCTCCAAAAGATTGCCAGCATCGCTTCTATTGCCTATCGGTAAAAAGTTGTCGATCAGAGAGTTTCTGAGACCCAGATCTAGAAAGTAGAACTTTTTGGATTTCCTCAGCTCGGTTACGAGATTTTGATAGAACGGTCTGATGAGATGGATGATATAAGAATGCCTCAGGATTTCTATATAGTCCTCCATCTTTTTGAAACTGGTTTTTAGAGCAGAGGAAAGACTTGATATAGACAGGATTGAGCCAGTTCTGAATGCAAGCATCCTGAGAAGGTCTTCAAATTTCGATGTGTCTCTTATTCCAAAGAAGGTGATGACATCCTTTTCGATGTAGAGAGATGCTATGTTTTTCAGGATGGTTTTTTTTGTTTCTTCATCCCTGGTCTTGACAACTTCTGGATACCCACCGTATACAAGATATTCATCTAATAGGCTGAGAAATTCATTTTCGAAGGAAGGTTGCTCTGGCTCATCTTTACCTTCCAAAGCTTTCTCGAAGGATCTTCTCTTCTCCAGAAATACCTTAGCAAGTCCCTGATCTCTGGCTTGTAAAAACTCCTCGAAGTCAAAGGAAAAGAGTTCAAAGATGAATACTCTCCCCACCAGAAACGGAAGGATGTTGGTTTTTAATTCAAGAGAGGAAGAACCTGAGAAAACAATCTTGACATCAGGATACTCATCATAGATCACCTTCAGTTTCTCTCCAGCTGATTTTACTCTCTGGACTTCATCCAGAAAAAGATAGAACTTTTTCCCCTCTTCTTTGTATCTTCTCACAAGATCAAGTGGATTTTCTTCTAAAGTTCTTCTCATGTCCAGGAGGTCAAGGTTTATGAAAGCCTTCGCATCATCGATTCTATCATAGATGATCTTCATCAAAGTTGTCTTTCCAACCTGTCTGGCTCCTCTTATCCCTATCATCTCTCTCCTTTCCAAGAATTTCTCGATCTTTCCTTCCAATTTTCGTCTATAAATTTTTCCTCCAACGTTCGTATAACTCTATAATTTTTTACAGAAATTTGAAAATTATGGTGGAAAACAGCAAAACTTGCAGGCTGGCGGAAGAAACCTATATCATATTTTCCAGATAATCTTCCTCGTATTTCCTCAGCTGGCTCAGGACTTCTTTTTCCAATCCGTATTTTGTTATCCTTTCCGCTACCTGCTTGACTTCTTCTCTTTCAACCCCTTCGGCAACATCCAAAACATAAAAACCTTTGAACTCATGCTTGAGAGATTTTCTTAAATCCTCGAGCATAAACACGGGGATACTAACAGAATACATATAGAGTCTCTTTTTGATTTCCCATTTGTCCACACTCGTTATACTTTCTAACTCGTTCCACGTAATATCTCCTTTCTCTCTAATAACTTCTGCTATCTTTCTATCGATTTTATCACCGTAAATTTCCATCACTGCTGGAATAACAGCCTGTATACCAGCTATTCTTCTAAACAGTTCCTGAGCTTGACTCTTCTTTTCCACGTAGAAGTACTTCAGAAACTCTAAGTTCTTTATAATCTCCGCAACATATACATCTTTAAGGGTGAATGTACTTTCTTCCCCCTTCTTCAATATTTTGAGATTGTTTAGAACATTAATATCAACGTTTTCAACCTTTTCATTAAATACCTCTTCGATCATTTTCCTTTCTTCTTCATAATCTAGGTTTCTGTTTTCGTATTTTTTCATGATCTTTATGGTTCTTTCAACCACTCTGTCATCGTAGATTAATTTTGTACCTCTATCTATTTTGATTTCTCCATCTTTTTCTTTTCCGACAAAAACCACAATGTTAGGCTCTGCATCCTCATAGTCAGTTTCTCTATTTCTGTAGATTCTACCCCATCTCTGAATTTGGCTATCTATCGGTGAAACCTCGGTAATCATTACATCAAAGTCCAAGTTGACGGAAGCTTCAATTATCTGTGTTGCAACTACAATGACCTTTTCCCCTTTTTCCAGTTTCTCTTTGATCTCCTTTATCCTCTTACCTTTTTCTTTTTCAATCAGACGAGAGTGAAGTAAATAGATATTGTCATGTCCTTTTCTCTTATCCTCAAGATATTTGTAAACTTCTATAGCTTTGCTGACATTGTTTAACACTATGAACAGGTTCTTCTCTTTGAATTTTTCAATCCATCTATCCAGATCCGTATTAATTTTAAGTTTGTATTCGTCTCTATCCTCTTCCTTTTCATACCTTACAATATAATCCCTTACTATCTTCATTCTATGTCTCTTGAGATTGTAATTTTTAACTCCTTCAATATCTTTAGTATCTATTCTTCTGAAACCAAGGTGGTATTCTCTGTACCTCTCTGGAATCAGATCCGCATTAAATAGAAAAGGCTCGAAGTACGGTGGCAGTGTTGCAGTCATTACGAGAATATTACCATTTAGCTCTTTAATTATATGGAGAGTTTTTATGATAATTGAGACCATCTCAGGATTGTAAGCCTGTATTTCATCAATGACGATGGATGCCATCGGATAGGTGGCAATCACCTTGTCCGAACCATAGTAATTTAGTGAAGTTAGAAATACCTGATCTGGTGTTGTGAGTATAAGAGGAGATGAAAGCAATTTTGCAGATGTAATTTTCTTCTCTATCTGAGTTTTTCTGTCCATTTTATCATCGATGTACTCGATAAATGATGTTGAGTGGAGGATGTCAACATCGTCTTTTCCGAGATAATTTTCTCTAAACCTGTGGAACAAATCATTTAAAGCAACCCTTAGAGGCAGAGTGTAAATCAATTTTTTATTTATTTTTGAATTCCATAATAAAGCAAATTCTGTTTTTCCAGCGCCAGTTGGAGCTATCAGAACAATATTTTCTGATCCAATTCTTTCGAGAATTCTTTTCTGCCAGTCCGGTTCCTTTTTTATACAATTTTTTATCTTATTTTCGACCTTTCCAAACACATTCTTTATGTCCTTTTTTATCTCAATAGAAACATCCCCACTTGCTGAATAATCACACCTTCTCAGACAACCTAAAAGCACCATAAAGTTATAATCTGGATTTTCGTTATCTATCTCGTAAAATTCAGCGAATTCTATCAAATCTTCCTTTTCATCTATCCTCCTTCTTAACTCGGATACCCTCTCTTTCGATATGCTGATATTAGCTAACGATCTCTCTATCTCTTCATCATTCAGTTCCTTTGCAAGATCTATAAGGCTTTTCAGAAAATCTTCTATTTTATTCCAGTTTTCTTCTACAAATTTGAGATAGTTTTCAATACCTTCCTCATAATTTGAGACGATTTCGGCCAGATCCTTTTCCCAGATATAAAAGTCGTTGTAGTGATGAAGTAAAACCGCAGTTCTTATCTTTTTGGTCCATTCATCATTTCTTTGGAGGAGGAGACAGCACCATACAGCTGAAAGGATTTCATGATCCCTGATATTGATATTTTTAATTTTTCTAAAGAATTCTTCGAGTTCTTTCGGGAACTCTCCTTTTCCATAAACATCTTTCTGAAATTTATAGTTGATTTTACCGAGATCATGAAGAAAAACAGCTATTGCGAGGGATTCAAAGAATTTTTCCTTTTCTCTGATTTCGATATTATTGGTCTCAACAAACTCTTTCAATTGCTTTACCCTTTTTAGAGACTCGAGGATATGATCCTTTAGCAGAAGTTTTTCTCCTTCAGACTTTGCCCTTATTAGCTCCAAAAGATACCCCATCATAACCACCCAAACCCCGAAATTATCCTAAACCTTTTGCCTTCGATTCCAAACTCTTCGTAAGAAATACTTTCTGAAAATTTCAGTATATAGTCATAACCTGTATATATGACTGTTTCAAATTTTACTTCTCTTTCGGTTTCTTTTGTTATTTCTGCTTTATTTTCTACAGGTACACCATTATTGTAAAAACGAACGAGAATAGGTATCGAATACACAGGGTATTTTTGGTTTTTTATCGGAAATTCTTTTCTCTCACGAGTGTTTTCCTTTATCTCTCTCCTGATGTAAGTAGGATACATTAGCCATAGTGACTTCTTGGCTACTTTTTTCTTAATTTCAAGATCGTCACTAACTTTCCTAATATATGCAACGTCTTCACTTCTGCCAATAGACAGTATCTTCTTTGGTCTCTCCAAAGAAGATTTAATTTCTTCGATAATATCCTCCTCACCTCTTAAAAATATATAAAGATGCCCATTGAAAAGCTCCTGTTGATAAACCGGTGTTCTCTGAGATTTTATACCTTCATTGTACAATGGCTTTTTTTGATTTGTAACCTTAAAGTTCCTGTCGATTTCAATATACCCTTTAATCAGTTGTTGGTAATTCCAAAATATACTTTCAAATCCACCATGAATGCTAACTTTGAGTTTCCAGAATTTAGGATTGTAATACTTGTTGCAGGCATTTTGTAACATTCCAATTATTGTACTTTTCGGCGGTAGCGGGTAACTTTGAGCATAATAGAATGTAAACGGGTTTCGGTACTGTGCAAAGGGTTGAAATATTTCGATATATAGTGTTTTTTCCACCATAACACATCAATTTTGTTCAGTTATTATTTTTCCCTTTTTACTCCTAAGACATCTTTTAGTATTTCCAATATTGCTTCTTTATTCTCTAACTCGTTATTTTTTAGCTTTGGTGTATAATCACAGAAACCTTTCCTGTAGTATATCCACAGATTATCGTTGTTTTCTCTGTCAAAGTTAATTACGAATAGCGGCATTAACCCCTCTTCAATCTCGTTTTCGATTATTTCGGTATCTCCTTCTTTTCTGTAAGTTCGTTTAACTTTGTAATGTGTCTTTCTTTCTAGCCTAATCCTATCGAGAAAAGTCTCATATCTACCATCCTTATAAATACCTAAAACTACTAACCAAGGCGACAAGTCCTCCCTTCTACCCTTTATGTCTCTTTTCAGATTAAGAACAGTTTCCATCAATTGAACGATTCTATTTTTGACTATATTCTCATCGATCGTAATATCTCCGATTTCTTCATCCCCATGCTCGCTTTTAAGGTACCTGCCTATCCTTCCAACATCTACAGTTAGATTATAGACATAGAAATCAGGTTTCTCTTCGATGGTTACCGGGTTACTGCCTTTACCACCTGCACGTTTGACCATGTCCAAATTTGCCATAGTGTGAGCATCGAGATTTGTTGGAGTTAAGGAGATTGCATGACTTATTTTTACCGGGGATACCCTCGTTAGAGCTGCTTCTCTACTTCCACCTTTGGCAATCATAAATCCAAATAAATCAAATTCTGGAAAGTTCTCAAACATTTTTATTAAAAATTCTTTATATTGTAGTCCTTCATATTTTGTTTCACTTAACTCGTTCTTGTCCCTAAGCCTTGCAACTTCTCCCCTTTCGTATATGAGTTCTTCTGGTCCGGCCAATTTCCATTTATCCGGAAATAACTTATTAGCCCAATGCAATATACTATATCTCAGTGCATATCTGCTTACCAACACATACTGTCGTCCATCCCACTTTGTTACTTTTTTAAGTTCTTGGTAGTTAGTTCCACCTCCCCAATCATAATTCAAAGAGTTTCCATAAAATACAACATCCATTGTTATGTATTTTACATTTTTACACATTTTTATCACCTCCTCCAACGTTTTCAGCATTCATTATACCCATAACAACGGCATATGCTATCTTTTCAAAATTTTCAGATGTTTCGTATTCCAGCCAAAGATTGCTTAAGAGGTGGGCAAACTCTCTCGCTTTACTCCTCTCTTCAGATTTTAAGGTATTGACACTCTTTAAGACGATCTCCAAAAATCTTTTTCTGTTGTTGGATCTCAAAGTATTCAGTAAATCGTAAATGAGTCTTTGTCTTGACTTTTCTGTACCTATTTTACTGAAAACATCTGCTGTTAGGTCTCTTAGCTTTTTCAATTCCCACGGTTTTACAAAGCAAGTCTCGTAGACATCTTTATTCACTTACATCACCTCCACCAACTAAACTAATTACAAAAGATAAGGCGTAATTTCTCCATGTCAAGTCATTGGATAGGATTTTATTGAAGGCGAAGTTTACCAAATTTTCGATATTTTTATTTTCAGTCTTTTTACTGAGCAAGGATTTCAGGAGTGTATTCACAAAACTGTATTTATCACCTCGTTTAATCTTTTCCAATAGAATTTGTGCGAAATTATTCCTTTCATCTTGACTCTCAAAAAGGTCGTACAAATTATTAGAAGTTATAAAGATCCTTTTTACATCCTCTTTTGTTTTTGCCTTCATTTCTTCATATCTTGTAAAGAAATTGTCTCCGAATAACCCTTTATCTTGTCCAAATTCCTTTATTTTTGCATCTATCACGCTTGCATAAATCAAAGTTCCCTTTCCAGCAAAGTATTTTTTGTTTTTGTCATCAGCTAAGCACAAGTGGATGTTGTTTATAATATGGGGTAGCAAAGGTCTATTTTTAATAAATTCCTCCAGAAGCCAAACACTTTTATCTATCCTCCCTTCACGTACTTTTGTTGCTATACTTTTGTTAAGCGCGTTTCTCATTTTATCGTCAAGTACGATACTTGCTTGTAATTTTGGAATTCCAATGTACTCTACTCCTATCAGATCCTGCTGAGAGAGTCTTTCATACCGGATTAAATACATATTTTCTAAACTCCAGATGCTTTCAGTTTCTATGATCGTATCTATTACAGCTTGCCATGTTACCCTGAGTAACGTTAAATTCCGCCTCTCTTTACTCTCATTCAGGTAGATTTTAATTCTTTTATTAACTTGATAAGCGAGGTTTAGATCATTACTGTAGAAAAATATACTCACATTGGCTACAGTGATAAAAGCATTCAAAAAATTAAGGAAATAAATGAACAGATGAGGTATCTCTTTTACGAATGCTTCTGTTCGAAATTTTGTATAAAAAATATTTGGGAACTCGTTATCAGATGGTAGGAATTTACTGATAGTTTTATCAATTTTATTTAGGTAGTCCGAATATGATACATTACCATCTAATAGGTTTCTTAAGTCTTCTAATTGTTCAAAAATCCCTCTTGAGTTATTAAAAAACAAGTAATTTTTGAAGAAACTGCTATCCACAGGTATTCTACAGAATACACTATTTTCTTTGGATATATTTTTTTGTTTAACGCTATTCCAAACTTCATTAAGATATCTCTCAAGGTCTCTATGAGTTTTAATTATTTCGCTTACCGCATCGTTGAATTCCATATCCTTAGAAGAATCATTTAATTTTTCTTCAAGAAGTTTCAAATCTTCTGCTGACAAATTGTGGAGACCATTATCCTTTATTATCTTTTTATTTTTTCCCAAAATCATTTTTATAGTGTTCTCAAATTTTTCATTCTTTACTAGAGCGTTTATAAGTTGTTCTCTTTTTTTGATTAGTTTTCTGTAATTTTCGTCTGTATAGTGGGGTTTTGGCTTTCCATTTCTACCATAACAGATTTTTTCATGCATAACTTCTATCTTCTTTTTTACCCATTTTCCTTTAAAAAGCTCAGGGATATACTGCCACCAGATATCATCTATGATATCTTTACCTTTGCTCTTATTCTTCTCAGTAAATTCGATTAACCGCTTTTTTACTCGTTCTTTTGAAATGCCATCTTCTTCGGATAGCTTATAGAAATACGCAAATGGAAAATACCCGTAGTAAACAGTTTCAGCTTCTTCTTGAATCCTTCTTTGTAACTCTTCTAAATCCCATCCATAAACTTCTTCCATCAAATTCACAAAGCCCAAAATTCCTGCATCTATGAACCAGTTGCCCGTAAATTGTAAAGGTTCTTTTGTTA
Organism: uncultured Thermoplasmatales archaeon; assembly: GCA_964529185.1. Lineage (GTDB taxonomy): Archaea > Thermoplasmatota > E2 > DHVEG-1 > B18-G2 > B18-G2. The sequence continues at coordinate 1,718 of CAZGUO010000025.1, read as the reverse complement.
CAGCCTGCTCATCCATCGTTTCTCCTGCTGTTTCCATCCCATCTAATACAGTTCTCACCCTTCCTCCGCCCTCCTGCTTCTTCCATTTACAACTTTCACCATCCCAAAGCCCATGGAATTTCTCTCACCAAATCCTGCCTGATAGCCAATGGTTAGAAGTTCTTTGCTACCGCTTGCTTCAAAAACCATCTCAACACATCGATGAAAGGTATCCTTTATCTTTATTCTCTTTGCCTTTGCTCTCCTCACCTTTATCTCCAAATCCGTATCATCTGGCTCTTCTCCATATAAGAGCCTGTATTTCTTGATCAGATTCTTGCGGATGTTCTCATAGAATTTTGGCTCATTTGGATAGAGATCCACAATCTTCCTGTAACCATCCTCAACCTTTACAGTGGTAACACTTATCGGAGAGAGCGTGGAAAAGATTTCTTTTCCGCAAATCTCTTTCTCTCTCAGAACTTTTACCTCCTCTAAAACGAAATTGGCGTTCGCTATTTTAATGTTTGGCTCCTGTAGCATTCCCTCAACAAGGGAAATCACTATATCCTTCTTCGGGCTCGTGAAGTCAAAGTATGCCCTACCTTCTATACGAATTTGGTCACCAAATGGTTTTCTCTTTCTTGCCATCAGTTTGCTGAAGGTGAAGAATTTTATCGTGTTTGGTTTGTGAAGAAGAAAGCTCAGATCAGGATTCACGCTTTCTATTCTCCTGTAAATCATGCTCGCAATATAGTAATTGTAATTGATTGGCAGAATCTGAGGAGTCTGGGCAAGCAAAGAAAACCTTACCCTCACATTCATGCATCGATTTCCTCTTTAAAAATCTTTGATGTGCTGAACAAATACTATATTAAATTCTTGATGGATAAAGATTGAGCAAAATGCTGCCACAGGATGTGATCTTTACAGGGACCCAGATAAACTACTACTTTGTCTGTAAGACCAAGTTGTGGTTCTTCTCTCATTTCATAGCAATGGAATCGAAGAGCGATGTGGTGAAGATTGGTAAAATAATACATGAAACCTCTTATGTGAGAAAATCTGATAGAGGGGTGATCATCGATGACAGGATAGGTATAGATTTCATAGAGCGGAATGGCAGAATAATCATACATGAGGTCAAGAAATCAAACAGGCTAGAGAAAGCCCATCAATATCAGCTGTATTATTACATGTACTACCTGAAGAGGGTTAAAGGAATAGATAATGTGGCTGGAGAGCTTAATTATCCGAAGATGAGAAAGAAAGTTTATCTTTCTCTGAATAAGGATATCGAGATGGAACTGGAGAAAATCATGAAGGATATCAATAGAATCGTATCTATGCCATATCCACCTCCTCCAGAAAGAAAAACGATCTGTAGGAAATGCTCGTATTATGATCTGTGCTGGGTGTAGAGCATGAAGGAAAATTTTTACATCCTGAAGAATGGGTGGCTTGTCAGGAAACACAACACCATCTACTTCATTTGCAAGAAAGCAAAGGATGAAGATTCGGGTTTCATGAGGGAGGTTGATGAGGAGAGACAGGAAGTGGAACTTGAAAAGATTGAAGAGAGTCCAGAGTATGATAAGAGAATCATTCCGGTGGAGAGGATTCTCTCGATATACATACTTGGTAGAGTGTCGCTGACATCTGGTGTACTCTCGTTTTTATCCAAGCATGAGATACCCGTTCATTTCTTTGGATACTACGGGCAATATGAGGGCAGTTAT
>CAZGUO010000024.1:0-10242 GCA_964529185.1 uncultured Thermoplasmatales archaeon | reverse complement strand
GGATGGAGAGAAAGATCTGTATGTGGATGGACACATGATATTTGGAGCAAGTGTGTATCCGCATGCTAGAAAACCAGTTGATGTATCGATAATCGTAGCGATAGCGATTATAATCATACTAGTGATAGCCTCAATAGCATATTACTTGGGAAGAAGGGCGGGTAAATCGAAAGAGAAAAGGAGTAAGAACAAAAGCAAAAAGTGAACTCTCTCTTCTAATTTTACATCTCTTTCCAAGTTAGTACTGGATTTCTAACCGCACTTGCCTCATCTATTCTTTTAACCGGTGTTTTAGTAGGTGATGCTTTTACGATTTCAGGATCTTCTTTGGCTATGGATATAAGAGCTTCAATGTAAGCATCTATCTCTTCTTTGGTCTCTGTCTCTGTTGGTTCTATCATGAGAGCCTCTTTAACTATTAGCGGAAAGTAGATAGTGGGAGGATGCATACCATGATCGAGCAATCTCTTTGCAACATCAAGTGCTCTTATCCCCTTCTCCTTCAGCAATTTCTCACAGCTCAAAACAAATTCATGCTTCCTAAGATCTTTATATGGTAATTCGTAAAGACCAGATCTTTTTAGCTTTTCCTTCATGTAGTTTGCATTCAGAACTGAGACCTCTGCCACCTCCTTCAGGTTTTTACCCATCAGCAAAAGATAAACATAAGCCTTGATACAGACCTCTATGTTTCCATAAAAATCTCTTATTTTTCCTACAGAATGGGGCTTATCATAGTCCAAGACATACCTCTTTCCATCCTTTTTTATCCTCGGCACAGGCAAAAACTTTTCAAGATGCTCCTTTACTCCTACGGGTCCAGCACCAGGACCGCCGCCGCCGTGAGGAGTGGCAAAGGTCTTATGGAGGTTGAGGTGAACTATGTCAAAGCCCATATCTCCGGGTCTGGCTTTCCCAAGTATAGCATTCAGATTTGCACCATCATAGTAAAGCAATGCACCAGCATCATGGACCATCTTCCCTATCTCTAATATATCGGATTCGAATATCCCGAGGGTGTTTGGATTCGTTAGCATCAAAGCTGCGGTTTTATCTGAGAGTGTCTTTTCAAGAGCATCCAGATCTACGGTGCCTTCACTATTGGATGGTATCTCGATAACATCAAAGCCCGCCATCTTTGCCGATGCCGGATTTGTTCCATGGGCTGTATCTGGGATTATCACCTCCCTCCTCTTCTTATCTTCGTTGAACTCATGGTAGGCTCTAACGATCAGCATTCCAAGGAATTCTCCGTGTGCGCCTGCTGCTGGCTGAAAAGAGAATGCATGCATTCCGGTTATCTCTTTCAGCATCTCCTCCAGCTCATAAAGTATCTCAAGAGTTCCCTGAATTGTAGACTCGTCTTGATATGGATGGATATCTGTAAACTCTCTCCAACTTGCTATATCTTCGCATATCTTTGGATTATATTTCATTGTGCATGAACCGAGGGGATACATACCACTCTCTATCCCATAGTTCATCTGGCTTAGCCTAAAAAAATGCCTTACCACTTGCTGTTCCTCGAGATTTGGTATGTTTGGAGGTTCTCTTCTCCTCAATCTTTCAGGTATAAAGGGATGACTAACGTCTACATCTAACTTCTTCTGAGGAAGTTTGTTCAGCAGAGGCTCATCAAATCTTGCAAACCTATACATGGTACACCTCCTTTATTGCCCTCACAAGCCTCTCAATATCTTCTTCGCTGTAAATCTCTGTTATACCAAACAGCATGCATCTCTCCAACTCGGGAAAGCGCTTTTCAAGAGGTAAACCAGCGATTATATCTCTCTTCAGAAGCTCTTTGTTCATATAGTATACATCTTGAGATGATCTGAGAACAAACTCGTTAAAGTAACTTCCAGAGAATACTGGTTTGAACCATGGAAGGGAAGTTAATCTCTCATACAACTTTCTGGCATTTTCTAGATTTCTTTTCGCTAGCTCAACAAATCCTCTGCTTCCCAGTAGAGAGAGATAAACCAGAGTAGCTAATGCATTGAGGGATTCATTTGTACATATATTGCTGGTTGCTTTCTCTCTTCTTATATGCTGTTCCCTTGTTTGGAGGGTCATGCAGAATGCCCTGTTTCCATCCACATCATGGGTTAAACCTATTATCCTTCCAGGCATATTCCTGAGGAATTCTTTCCTGCATGCAAATATCCCCAGAGAGGATCCGCCCATATTCATACCTGTACCATATGTTCTTCCCTCGCTTATGGCAATATCTGCATTGTAATCTCCAGGAGGTCTCACCAGAGCTAACGATAGAAGATCTACCCCCACTATAAGGAGTGCTCCCCTCCCATGAACAATTTCTGATATTTCTTCAACATCTTCTTCAAATATTCCAAAATAGTTTGGATTCTCTACATACAAACAACATGTTTCGTTATCTATCTTTCTTTCCAGATCAGAGATATCCATTCTTCCACTTTCTCTGTCGTAATCTACCTCTACAGTTTCGGCATTCAACCCTATGATGTAATTCTTCAAAACAGATTTTCTTTCCCAGGAGATGTTTCTAGGGACAAGGATTCTCTTTTTCCTGTTTATTCTCATGCACATCCTGACTGCTTCCCCCAGAGAGGTTGACATATCATAGAGAGAGCAGTTGGCTATATCCATACCTGTTAGCTCCGATATTATGCTCTGATACTCAAACATCGCTTGCAGTATGCCCTGTGATGCTTCCGGCTGGTAAGGAGTGTAGGAGGTGTAAAACTCGGATCTCATGAGGATGTGTTTTACTGCGGATGGTACATAATGTGGTTTTATCCCTCCACCCAAAAATGAGAGTAGGTCTGGAAAGGGCTTGTTCTTTTTGGAGATTTCTCTGAGCTTTTTTACAACCTCTTCCTCTGTTGATCCTTCTGGTAGATTGAGATCCTTTATCCTAATCTCTTCCGGAATGTCTGAAAATAACTCATCTATGTCTTTCAAGCCGATCTCTTTAAGCATCTCCTCTTTCAGTGAAGAGTTTGGAATAAAGGGCATGGTTAGAAGGTAAAAGGAAGATTATTAAAAATGTTATGACATTTCCTTGAGTAATGGAAGATATCTGGATAGAGAAATATCGACCAAAAAAGCTGAGCGAGGTGGTTGGACATAGAGAAATCGTAGAAAGGCTCTCAGCTTACGTTAGATCAAAAAACATACCCCATTTACTCTTTGCGGGACCCGCAGGCACAGGGAAAACAACGTGTGCAATAGCCATAGCAAGAGAGATATTTGGTGATGCTTGGAAGCAAAACTTTCATGAATTGAATGCTAGCGATGAGAGAGGGATAAACGTTGTTAGGGGTAAGATAAAGGATTTCGCAAGAACCGCTCCAATAGGTGATGTTGGCTTTAAGATAATTTTCCTTGATGAAGCAGATGCCCTAACAAGCGATGCTCAAGCAGCTTTAAGAAGAACCATGGAAATGTATTCTCATGTATGTAGATTTATCCTTTCAGCGAATTACTCTTCCAGAATTATAGAACCCATCCAGTCCAGATGTGCGATCTTCAGATTCAGACCGTTGAGTAATGAAGATATAAAAAGTTACATCAGGATGATAGCTGAAAAGGAAGGGTTGGAGATAACAGACGAGGCTCTCGATGCAATTGCTTTTATAGCGAAAGGAGACATGAGGAAAGCAATCAATGCTCTCCAGATATCGGCATCGGTAAGTAAGAAAATAGATCCAGATACAGTCTATCTCTCAACATCAACCATAAGACCTGAAGAGGTTAGAGAGCTGGTTGAGCAGGCATTGAGAGGAGAGTTCATGACATCGAGAAAGATTCTGGAAGAGTTGTTTACGAAGTATGGGTTGAGTGGAGAAGATATACTTAATCAGATTCACCAAACCATCTACGATCTCACTATACCTGAAGATAAAAAGATAAGTCTGATAGAGAGGGTTGGGGAGGCTGAGTTTAGACTGGTTGAAGGTTGTAGCGATAAGATACAGCTCGAAGCCCTTCTGGCTCAGTTCGCTCTCATAGGAAAAGGTCTAAGATAGATTCATCCTCTCTAGAAACTCTTCAACGATCTTCTCTATCTCTTTTTCAGTCTCTTTACCAACGCCATATCTCACCCTAACTATGGGTTTGTTCACATTTAGTATTCTGCTAAGATCTATTGGGGTACCGCTTACAACAACATCCGCATCGCATCTGTTTATAGTCTCTTCTAGCTCCTTTATTTGTTCTTTACCATAACCCATGGCTGGTAACACCTTGGAGAGATGCGGATATTTCCTGAAGGTCTCAACTATTGAACCAACCGCAAAAGGTCTTGGATCTACAATCTCTTTTGCTTTGTTCTCCATAGCTGCAAAGTACCCAGCGCCATAGTTCATTCCGCCATGCGTTGCTGTGGGTCCATCCTCTATGACCAGCACCCTTTTTCCTTTGATCATCTCTGGATCATCAACCTCAATTTCGGATATAGCTTCTATAATCTTTGCATCAGGATTCAAACTTCTCACATTATCTTTTATCTTGTCGATGTCCTCTTTCTTTGCCGTATTGACCTTATTTATCACTATAACATCTGCAGATCTGAAATTTACCTCTCCGGGATAGTATGATGTCTCATGGCCTGCTCTGTGAGGGTCTGCTACCGTAATCCAAAGATCGGGTTTTATGAATGGAAAATCGTTGTTACCCCCATCCCATATTATGAGATCTGCTTCCTTTTCTGCCCTCTCCAGTATCTTCTGATAGTCAACGCCAGCATAAACTACGCCTCCCATATCTATATACGGCTCATACTCCTCTCTTTCCTCGATCGTACAATTGTATCTATCTAGATCCTCATAAGATGCGAATCTCTGGACAATCTGAGTCGTAAGATCTTCATCATAGGGCATGGGATGTCTTATTGAAACGGGTTTCAATCCTTTCTTAGATATTATCTCAAAGATCTTTCTGGAGATCTGGGATTTTCCGCATCCCGTTCTTACAGCTGTTACAGCAATAACAGGTTTTTTCGATTTTAACATCGTGCTTTTTGGGCCTAAGAGCATGAAGTCGGCGCCCGCCGAATTAACTATAGCTGATCTCTGCATCACATACTCGTAGGACAAATCGCTATAAGCAAGAACAACAACATCAACATCCTTTTCTTTTATTAGTTTGGGAAGATCAGATTCAGGATATATGGGAATGCCATCTGGATATAGCTCTCCAGATAGCTCGGGCGGATAAAGTCTGCCTTCTATAGATGGTATCTGCGTTGCGGTAAAGCATACCACTTCATAATCTGGATTGTCTCTGAATACAACATTGAAGTTGTGAAAATCCCTTCCTGCGGCTCCCATTATTATGACCTTTTTTCTTCTCGGCATAAATCACTCCCCACCAGCGGAATACAGCAGGGACTTATAGATTTTTCTTATTTCTCAAAATCAGCAGGGCTATAAGGATTGCTGGAAGCAGAAGTATCGCTTCGAATCCTGGACTTCCCTTATTATCCTGCTGATTCTCATTATTGCTCGGCTGGGTTTGGTTTTCATTATCAGTTTGCTGTGGCTGGCTCTGTTCTACTGTGCAGTTCAGAAAATCCATATAGCGGGGGAACCATCCATTTAGCCCTTGATTCCATTCAAGACCCCACGTCATCACAGCGATTTCCCTTATAGATTCTCCTGGACTCAGTAGATTAAAGGTTACCCTCAGTGTGTCCTTATTTATTATCTCAAACTTGTGATCTAGGGATATAGTTTTGTTGAAGCTTTCATTCTCCACAGCCAATACTTTGTTGACCGTTTCGTTCACTCCTAAGTTTTTTGCAATCTCCTCACTCTTAAGGTATGCTATCGCATAACCTATCTTTTTATTCCCTTCCGTTGTTGTAAGTGCAACAGTATAATAGGTATGTGGATCTATCTCCCCATAAACCTCAAGAGATACAATCACCTTTCCGCTATCGTATTGGTAATATATCAATCTCTTGATATCCGTACCTGACTTTGAGATGTTGCTTTGGGTTAATATATCAGCTACATCCCCCTTCTCATCCTCAAATACCAAAGGGCTGGCTTTTGAAGGCATCGCCAGCAGAACTAGTAGTGTAAGAACTACTGTGATTGTCGCTATCTTACGCATGTATAATACTATTGGGTAGGAGCTATATAAAACCTACTCCAGAAAGGCTTCAAGATGCTTATTGAAATCCTCTGCCCTCTCAAGATGCAAACCATGTGTTCCTCCCTCAATCTTTACGAAATTGGGTCTCTTTATTTCCTTAGCTAATCTTTCTCCGTTCTCTGCGGGTATTATTCTATCGTTCGTACCAGCCATTACCAAGGTTTCTGCGGATATCGATCTTAATCTTTTTCTTGTATCATGCCTAAAGGCTGCGCCAGCCTGGCGAAGGAGAACCTCATAATAATTCTCTTTGGAGAAATACTCCCTAGCCAGCTTCTCTGCAAGTGATTTGTTTCTGATTAGAAAATCTCTGCTGTATGCGTTTTGCAGAATGTAGTTTATTGCCCTATTGAATATTGGATGATCTGGATCTGCATTTATCAATATCTCAACCTCCCCACTAATTATCTTTCCCAGATTTCTGAAAAACTCTCCCTTTCTTGTTCTTCTCTCCAGCTTTGCTGTGGTTGATGAGAGTACGAGTTTATCAACTCTATCTGGAAAGTTTATGGCTATTTCTTGAGCTATCATACCACCTAAAGAACTACCAACTATGTTCGCCTTCTCTATGTTTAAGCTGTCCATTAAATTGATAACATCTCTGGCTAAAGTGTAAGTGGAGAATCTTTTTCCATCATAACTACTCTCCCCTATTCCCCTGTTGTCGAAGAGAACAACCATGAATTTTTCAAAGAAATGTGATACTTGGTATAACCATACCTTATGATCCATGCCCAGACCAGATATAAAAATCAGGGGTTTCCCTTTACCAATTATGTGATACTTTATTCTGGCACCCTCAGTTTCAATGAAAGGCATCCATTTGAAAGATAAATTGGGGTAAATAACCGTTTTTCTGATTTTGAGATCCTTGATAAGTTTTTAAGAGCTGATGCTGATGTTTTCCGCGGGTATAATGAGATTTAAAGCATTGAAAGCATTGCGGTTGATGATTCTAAGATTCATCATAAGATCTTTCCAGATGAAATTTCTGAAAAGGAGTGATGAGGTAAATGTAAGAGGTGAAAGATACATTGTTTCTGAAACTGTGTTCAACCCCAAGCTTTTCTATTCATCAGAGTTGATGATCGATGCCTTGAACTATATTGACATATCTCCAAATGATCTTGTTCTCGATATGGGAACGGGAAGCGGGATTCTGGCAATAGAATCTGCAAAGAAAGGAGCCAAAGTCATTGCTATCGATATAAACAGAGATGCGGTAAAATGCGCAAAGAAGAATGCAAAAATCCATAATGTTGATATCGAAGTTATATGTTCTGATCTCTTCTCTTGTTTAAAGAGACAAAAGATTTTTGATCTCATCATCTTCAACATCCCTTATCTTGATCTCAAACCGAGAGATACCTTCGATCTATCGATATGCGATTACAAGAAAGAAATACTGAAAAGGTTTCTTGATGAATCACATCACCATCTGAAAGATGGCGGAAAAATCCTGATAGCATATTCAACAGTAAGCAATTTAAGAGAGGCAGAAAGGATATTTAGAGAAAAAGGCTGGCATTTTGAGAAGGTCATCGAAAAGAATATTTTAAAGTTGGAAAGGATAGTGATTTACAAGTTGAAGGAGATCAGAAAATTATAAATATGGATAGCTTTCTATACTCAATTGTATGGCCAAGAGAAAAAAGGGTGTAGGGTTTCACTCTGCTGCAGGTTTGGTAAGATACTTTGATGCAGAAGAGAAGACCGCTTTAAAAATAAGCCCCTGGTTTGTTGTTGCTCTAGCTGTTGGTACGATGATAGCGGTTGTGCTAGCAGAGATCCTTTATCCGCTAAGTTGAGATTTTATAAGATTCTTTGCCTCCTCCATCGCTTTTTGAATATTCTCCAATCTACTGCCTCCACATCTCGCTAATCTTTCTTTCCCTCCGCCTCCGCCGCCAAGAAGAGAGCCGGTTTTTCTCGCGATCTCTCTAAGATCTATCTCTATATCCCGCGATGCAGAGAAAACGAGACCTTTATCATCCCTTATACACGCTACAATCCTCTCTGCCCTTGCCAGCTCCTCTGCGATAGCTATAGAATCGTAGTCTTTTGAGATATTTGGATCAGGTACAAATACCAGCTTGTATCCTTTGTAATCCTCGGAATAATCTGATAATATCTTTTCCACGAGCTCGCTGGGTATTCTCTTTTTCTCTTTCCTCGATCTCTTCCATTCCTTGAATAGTTTTTCACAGGCATCGATAACATTTCTTGCCTCGATTCTTTCAGCCTTTGGTATATCTCTCATAAATTTCTCTACAGTATCTTCGATCTTGTCCAGTGGAACAGAGAACATCTTCGCTATCCTTTGTAGAGTTTTACCTGCATCCTTCTCCACGTTCTTTATACTGAATTTTTCTTGAAGTTTTTCAACAATGAGTTTCAACCTTCTCTCTTCTCTTTTCTCCAGCTCTTCAACCCTCTCTCTTCCGGCAACAAAGATCAACCTATTTACACCATCTTGGATTCTCTCTCCCCTTACCACCTTTATCTTTCCTATCTCGCTGGTGTTGTTCAAGTGTGTACCTCCACACGCCTCAACATCAACACCAGGTATTCTTACTACTCTTATGATCCTGCCCTCCGGGACTCCTCCTTGATACAAAACAACTCCATATCTTTTCTCAGCTTCACTCCTCTCAAGAAACTCTTTTATAACATCTATACCCTCTTTGACTACCTCGTTCGCAACCCTCTCTATCTCTCTTATATCCTTCTCACTCAGGGGTTTGTAATGGGAGAAATCGAATCTTGCTTCATTTACGTCTAACTGAGACCCAGCCTGCCAGACGTGATCTCCAAGCACTTTTCTGCAAGCACTATTTATAACATGAGTAGCGGTATGATGTTTCATCAGGGAATATCTTCTCTCCCAGTCTATGATCCCTTCCACTTCCTTTCCTTTTTCAACAACCTCCTTCGTGTAGTGAACTATGGTTCCATCTATTTTCTCGACATATTCTACATCTATCTCCTTACCATCAACCATGAGTTTTCCTACATCAGATGGTTGTCCTCCGCCCTCCGGATAAAAAGCTGTTTTGTCCAGGATAACGGCGTTTTTGCCATTTAACTTTCCACTCCATATTACCTTAGCTTTGAATCTTCTGAGATATGCATCCTCGTAGTAAAGAGGTCTTGTTTCTTTGGTAACTGGAATCTCGATGATCTTTTCTTCCTTTTTCTCTTCCTTTGAATGGAGTTCAGCTATAATGGAATCAAAATTCTTGGGTATTTCTACATCTATCCCTTTTTCCTCCGCTATTCTTCTAACCATATCTGGATGTATGCCATGAGCATCATAGAGTTGCACAAGAGAGTTAACATCCAGTTTCTTTTTCTCCCTCAAGAGTCCATCGACGAGTTTAGCTCCTCTTGAGATTGTCTCGTTGTACTTCTCTTCCTCTATCTCCAGGATCTCTTCTATTCTTTTTCTAGCCTTGTAAAGCTGAGGAAAATCTTTCTTCAAGTCTTTTATATGCATCTCAACCAAGGTATAAAGATCTTCATTTATCTCCAGGGTTCGCATAAATCTAAGGCATCTCCTTATCATCAATCTAGCCAGATATCCTGCCTTGACATTCGAAGGGACTATGCCATCACCTAGCATGAAGGCAATACATTTTGTATGATCAGCTAGAGCATAGATAAGGTGTTTCTCTTCTGTAGAGCTTTCCTTCCTGATGTATTCTACGACCTCGGGATATAAAACGTCATATATGGTATCGGTACCTCTTGATACCCACGTCAATCTTTCCAGACCATAACCAGTATCAACCACTTTCATCTCCATCTCTCTATATCTGCTTCCATCGATCTCCACATCCCCATTCTCATCTTCGACCATATTCATGAAAACCAAAGTTGCTACCTCCAGTCCTCCAACCAGCACTTCCAGGCATGGCCCCGCGTTGCCGCCGCCCTGCCATATAGATTCTTTGTAAGTTATGGCATTTTCATCTATACCCAGTCTCTCTGTTAAGAATTCATGGCAGTAATTTACGGTTTCTTCAGTCCAATAGATGTACTCATCTCTGCTGTTGAAAGCGTGATGACCCATCATCTCGAAGATGGTGAGATGTTTTC
>CAZGUO010000023.1:0-10495 GCA_964529185.1 uncultured Thermoplasmatales archaeon | reverse complement strand
TTCCATCACCAAACTCAAGGGTCCAGTTTCCTCCTCCATGGCTACACCATATGTTGATAGTAAAATTCACTTTCAGAGGAGGTTTACCGTAATTCGAACTTGCAGTTAGTTTAGCACCCACGGTACACACATTGAGGCCTGTGTTTGTATGATAGTTGCCTCTTACTTTGTCAGATACGTAGAGCGTTATAGAATAGTAGCCTATTGTGTTGTAAAGATGATGAAGGGTTTTTGTTAACGAACTACAGTGGTAATTTTCGTAGTAGCTATCACCATCGCCGAAGTACACTGTCCATTTTCCCATGACGGCATTTTCAAAGTGTATTGTGATGGTCGCATTTACCGGAGGACAATCCCAGCTGGGATCTACATGCACGCTACACCATACTCCTTTCACTACTAACTGCATTTCGGTAGTGTAGGTGCCCTGCTCATCATCATATAATGTTACTTCTACAGTATAGATCCCTGCTTCATCATAAGTATGGGTAAATATCTTGTTGGTTGAAGCAGGTCCATAACCCCAACCATCATGATCCCCATCCCCATAGGAGATTATACAGGAGCCGTTAGTACCATCACTAATATTCACATAAAATGTGACAGGATCTCCTGCATTCGCTGGATCCGGACTAGCTTCGAGCGTACACCACACTCCGACGTGTATACCTATCGATGAGCCAAATACGAGCCAATCAGGAGGACATGCATCATCATGTACTTCAAGAGTTGCTGTATAATCTCCCACATCAGTATAGGTGTGTGATATTCCTACCCAACTGTGTGGTCCGCTGTAATTTTCGATAAGGGAATTGCCATCTCCGTAGTCGAGTATATAGTATCCTTTTGTCGCGTTATTTATTTCAAACCAGAACCAGACATCTAACGGTTTCTTTCCATGAGTTGGGTTGGCGGTAAACTCCTCTATGGTAACTGGACAGATCTGTAGATTATGCACAAGAACTGGTGTACCATCCAAGAGAATGAAGTAGTTATGCAAATCAGATACTCTCAGGTCGTATACCGTTTGTTTATATTTTTCGATCTTGATATTTTCAACCTTTATCCACTTTCCGTCTGCAGATAGTATCTCTTTTCCCTCTATATCCTTTGCAGGTAGCCAACCTTCCTTGGTGTAGAAGAGATGATCTGGAGTAACCCTCAATGCATCGTTTATGACAAGCATCTCATCAGCATCAGAAATTACTATATCTTCCACAACCACATCCACTATCTCGTGTTTCTCTACATCATAACCCTTCACAACATCTCCCTTTCTTATCTTGCTTATCTCTTTGTAAGATCCATCACCCATCAGCACAAGAGTATCGCCAGATAGGCAGGGTGCAAACCAGTCAGGCTCTTTTGAAAGCCAGTACACGGTTGCATCTGTCAATTTTCCCTGCTTCATTGTTACATTGAAACTTCTACCATCATAAGAAGGGTCGTTTGGATCAAGACCTGATACGGTAAAATCATGGCTATCATTCAGAGAGTAGTATATGACCACTCTGTCCGAATCCTCCTCTCCATAGACCTCCGAAGACTCATCTGCAGATAGAGAAAATGTTGATGCCACCTTTTTCTCCTTGTAAGCCATGGTGTCAAATACCGTATTGATGTAATCGAACTGTTGAGTTGCCGCATCCATCGATCCTTTAGCTTTCTGATATTCCAACTGAGGAATCATTTGAGTGATCACTACAGCTACACATGCCATCACGATTACTACTGAGAGTACAACAGCTACAACCGTGGATACAGCCTTACCTTTATAGGGCGTATTTTTTCTCACCATTTACCCCTCCGTTAATTTTTATCATCATAATGTTATCTTTACTTATAATTTTTGCTTCAGATTACCATTTGTATTATTCCAAAACGGGAATGCACCAGATTTCCATGAAAAATCTTTTAAAATACAACATCCTACCAAATGTGGAGGAGGAAATTTACACGGAGGTTAAAGTGGATGTCACAGAGCACTAGATCCATTAATCATACAGACTTTTTTATAGTTGGTATAGATAGTAATGCAAGGCTCATCGCATTTAACAGGAGATGTGAGGAATTTACCGGCTATCGGAGAGATGAAGTCCTTCATAAGAAAGTATGGGGTGTTATCTTCCCGAAAGGATACAAAAAAGATTGGCACAACATATTTGTAAACAGAGCAAAGAGAATAGAGATTCCTCTTTTGGATAAGAAGAGAAGAGAGTTGCATCTCGTGTGGAGTCCAATGGAAGTGGGTATCAGAGATAAAGAGATATGGCTCATAGGGATAGAAAAGCCTGAAGAGAATAAACTCTGGGAACTTCTGGATATAAAGGTGGTTGCAGATCCAAGCGATGGTAAAGAGAATGAAGATCTGCATAAAAAGGTCGATGATCTGGTGAAGGTCAAAAACTCTGTTGAGATTGCAACAAATCTCATAGAGAAGCAGTGGAAAAGACTGTACGATTACTTGGAACAGTTGGATTGCTTAAAAAGATTGCTTGAGAAGGAGGGAAAGAAATTACAAAAGGGTAAGAAAAACTTGGAAAAACAAAAAAGGGAAGTTGAGAATCTTATAGAGAAGAAACTTTTCTATTTTGAGAGGAGACTCAGAGAAAAGATGAATAGACTATCTGAACTCAATGAGAAGGAATCTCTATTGGATAGCATAGAGAAGAAACTAGATAAAGTTGGGTGGATGGAAAGAGAGCTGGAAAGGATGCTGAACGATATAGAAAGACGAGAAATAGAGATAAATGATCTGAGAAAGAAGATTGAGATGGAAAGAAGGGAGCTGGAAAAAAACAAAAGAGAACTGGCAGTAAAAACCGAGAATATCAAAAACAAAGAGAAAGAGATCGCAAGGAAGGAAGAGGAGATTAGAAAAAGAATTAGAGAAATAGAGGAGAAGGAAAGAGAGATACAGAACTTGAGGATTAAACTTGATAACGAGAAAAGATTGTTGGCGGAGAAGAGTAAAGAAATAAAGAGGTTGCTGGAGGTAGAGAAGAGTAAGATTGCAGAACAGATTGAGAGAAAGTACAAAGACTCTTTTGAGAAGAAACTTGAAGATCTTAGAAAGAAATTAGAAGGTTATAAAGTAAGAGAAAAGGAACTCAAACGCGATATCGATCTATTGAAAAAGAGAGAGAAGGAGTTGGAAAAAGAGATAGAGAAGTATAGATCAAAGGAAAGGGAACTTGAAGAATTGGAGAAGAGAATAGGAAGAGAGAAAGAGGAAATTAGAAGATTGGAAGAAGAGATCAATGTGAAAAGCAAGTTGCTCGAGGAGATAGAGAACAAGGAGAGAGAAATTATACAGAAAGAGAAAAATCTGCAGGCGATGGAAAGGAGGCTCAAAAGCAAGGAGAGGGAATTAATTGAAAAAGAGGAGGAACTCAAGAGGTTACTCATAGAATCATCGACACAGCCTGCCCCACAAACTTCACTAGAAGAGATTAAGGTCAAGGAGGAAGAGAAAAAAGCCTTCACTTTATCCGATATAGAGAATCCTGCTGCACTGATAAGAAAGGGAATGATATGCGAGGCAAACGAAGGTTTCCTTTCCCTTACTGGTTTTAGCAGAGAAGAGTTGATCAACAGGAGTTTCTTCTCTCTGGTAGACCCTGAAGAACTTCCGAATTTCCAAAGATACTATCTGTCCAGACTAAAAGGAGCGAATGTTGATTCTATAGATGCTACCATAGTGAACAACAAAAACGAGAAGATACCAGTGAAAATAAAATTAGATCAAATAAAATTAGAAGACGGTATATTTGATCTGGCTTTGATAGAGATGCATCATTAGACCAGCTCTACTATCCTGTTCGTGAATACACACGGCGCAGCTGCATCAAATGTACCTGGAGCTCCGACTTCTGGAACGAAACTGCCTGATATCGAGGCTCTTGGTGGTAATCCAGATGAGTTAAATGCTGCTGAGAGATTCACTATTATTATAGCTTTGTCTCCCACATTCATACCATAATTCCTGGATATCGATCCATCTGCATCGTGGAGAGCTATTATGCCGAATGTTGTTGCATTTAACGGTACAGTTATGGTATGGAATACTCCATCGGGACTAACTCTGGATGCAACATATCCATCTTCATCCGAATATGTCAGCGTTATGAGCCTATCGTATTTCAGGTACAGTATAGTGTTCTTTAAGTCTATGTCCTGCGAACCCGATCTCGGTCTAACGGTCAGAGCAAGATGAGTTAAGTATGTTTTGTTTTCGTTCGTATATCCAATAACATCTATAACAGCCAAACCACTAGATATCTCTCTGGTTGTTTGTAAACCTACCTTGTTAGCTCTCTGCTGGAGAGTTTCTCCAGTCTTTATAAGAACGCTTGCTGCTACCGCCGAGACAAGGATCATGGCTATGAACACTATAAGGGTACCTATACCAACGAAAGCCATTTCATCCTTTTTGATATTCTTTTTGAACTTTCTCATTGATCTGGGTTTTATTGCCACTATGGATTTCAGGTTTAGACAACCCAGACCTTGATCTGAGTCTACAATTACAAAACCCGCCTCATAGTCTATATCTTCCAGAATGCCAGACACAACACTTGCCTTTTCCTTACCAGGTTCTTTCAACACTATCTTACAGTACCTACCCACCAGCTTATCCATATACCTCTTCTCCACTTCTCACCACCTCCTTTACGTTACATTTCCCATGCGGTTTGATTGCATGGGAAATGTTGTCATGTACTATGTCTTCAATTAACAATATTTAAAGGTTTTCTGTCAAAATTAGCATTATGTTAATTTGTCACATACTGTCATTTTTCAATGTTTTGATAACATTTGTACAATAATTTGTTTATAAATAAAATTAGAGAGAATTAATTGATGAGAAGCTACGCTAGTGTAACACCTCTAACAGTTGGTCTGCTTGCTCTCATGCTGATACTGAGTAGTGGCATACTATATTCCATTTCTACAGAAACTGATCTACCATTTGATGAAGATGATATAAATGAGGTTGTTGATGATTTCATGTCTTATATAATCGCAAAAGAAGGTTATGCCTCCTTCGTGGAGAATGAGTTGAGAATAGCTCTACTTGTAAAGCCCATATTCGATGACCCTTTCTCTATTGAAAATCTCTCTATTCAAGTTGTGGACAAAGATTCTATAGATATAATGGAACTGCAGGATGTTTATTTAGTGAAGAGGAATATACTCAGCAGCGCCTTTTGGGATGAACTAAACCAATCATTCGGCATAATACCTGTCATTGATAGAGATGATTCCATATATGAAAACAGCATGGTAAACGGAGATACATTTTATCTGGTGTTTAAAGTAGATAATGCAAATGTTGGAGATGAGATTGAGATTTCTTTGCTCTCTGAATCTGGCGCAATTTCTGTAATCACAATAACCATACCATTTTCAGCATCAACCGTTTTTAAGATATATTAGTGTCTGAAATACCTCTGCCCAGTAAATACCATTATTAATCCATGTTCATCTGCAGCCTCTATCACTTCCTTATCTCTTATAGAACCTCCAGGCTGGACAATAGCCCTTACTCCCGCCTCCGCCGCAAGATCTACGGCGTCTCTAAATGGGAAAAAGGCATCGCTTGCCATTATCGAACCCCTTATTTTTTCTTTTCCCTTGTGCGTTGCTATCCAAGTTGCATCCACTCTTGCTGTCTGACCACCGCCTATTGCTACGGTATGAGTGTTTTTCACGAAAACTACCGCATTTGATTTCACATGTTTTACACATTTTACCGCAAACACCATCGATCTTATGTCCTCAGCTGATGGTTTCTTTTTGGTAACTACCTTCCAGTCTTTTGGATCGATACTTTTGATATCCCTATCCTGAATGAGCAAACCACCAGTTACACTTCTAAAACTTAGATCCTCGAATCTCTTGTTTATGTTAGGCACCTCAAGAAGGCGGAGATTCTTCTTTTTGCTGAGAATCTTTCTGGCATCTTCTGTAAACTTTGGAGCAACAATAACTTCAAGAAAGTGTTTGGAGAGAGCTTCAGCTAGCTTTTTATCAACATCTCTATTGAATGCAACAACACCTCCAAATGGAGAATAGGTATCTGTTTCATATGCCTTTAACCAAGCATCGAAGATATTGTCTGATGAGGCTATCCCACATGGAGTGGCATGCTTAATTATAACAGCTGTCGGTTCATCAAACTCCTTTATGCACTCCAAAGCCGCATCGGCATCCAATATGTTGTTGTAAGACAGTTCTTTTCCCTGTAGTTTTATGGCATTCGCTATACTGCCCTCTCTCCTTTCTGGCAGTATCTTGTAGAATGCGCCCTCCTGATGAGGATTTTCTCCATATCTGGTTTTCTGGATCAGTTCGAAGGTTAATGTCAGGTTTTTCGGGAATTTTTCTTTAAGTAGTCTCTTCCTAAGATAATTTGATATTATCGCATCATATCTTGCAACGTGCTCGAAAGCTTCAACAGCTAGCTCCTTCCTGAATCTCTCATCTATTCCTCTCTTTAGTTCTTCTATCAGTTCACCATATCTGGATGGATTCACAACAACAAGCACATCTTCGAAATTCTTTGCTGCTGCCCTTATAAGAGTGGGACCTCCTATATCTATATTTTCTATAACCTCTTGTAGGTCTACATTCTCCTCCTTTATTACATCTTCAAATGGGTAAAGATTACATACAACCAGATCGATTGGTTTTATCGAGAGTTTTTTTAACGTATCCAGATGTTCCCTGCTCCTTCTTGCAAGGATGCCGGCGTGAATCTTTGGATGAAGAGTTTTTACTCTCCCATCTAGTATTTCTGGAAAGCCAGTAAAATCCGATATCTCTATGACCTCTATGCCTTTGCTTCTCAAGAACCTGCACGTTTTCCCTGTGGATATTATGTCAAAATTAAGTTTTTTGAGCTCTTTAGCTAGAGAGTCTATACCTCTCTTATCATAAACGCTTATCAACGCGAGCCTCTTCTCCATGAATCTTACCCAAGAGCAATATGAAAAGAGGAAATAAATCTTTGGGATTTATCTTGAAGATATGCTGATCTCAATAGCTTCTTCTATTCCGATTTCCCCTCTTAGAACTCTGAGAGCCAGTTCTCTAGATATAGTTACTCTACCTTTACTCATCATCCTGCTTTTTCTCTGTATCTCCTTTATCTCTCCATCGGTAAATCTCCTTTCTCTCCTTTCTTTTATCAATGTGCCTCTTGTTTTTGCTATCCTTATGGCAGCTATCTCGTTTCTCTCCATTCTGGAATAACCGGTTCTCTGGCTTGTTTTGGTTTCATCTACTATTTCAATCTTAACGCCAAAATCCTTTAGACCCTCTATTATCCTGTCTCCATAAATCCTAGCATCGTGACCGATCCTTACAACTCTCTCCTTATCTGAAAAGTCCTTCAGTATGCCCTTGATTATTTCTATGGCTTCATTTATAGATGAGGCGCACCAAGTTCTCAGAATCGTTTCTCCAGAGAGAAGGGCTATCCCGGGATACTCTCCAGGATCCACTCCAACAACGATCTCTTTACTATTTCCATGCAAGATCTCCATAGCTCTATCAATAGCTGAATCTACATCTCTGAAACAATCTGCATATACAACTTTATCCCTCCTCAGATTCTTGCCTTCAGCTGAAGATGTTAAGATAACTCCCACCTTGTGAGGTATTTTGTCTAGAGAATGCAGGTGGATGTACTCTATACCCCTCTCATCCATTCTATTCATAATATCATGCGCCAGCGAGAAATCCTTTGTGTATATTCCCACTACTCTCATCTTTCCCACGGCATCTTCTTCTCTATATATTCTGTCCAGAATATTCTCAGATCGTCTCTTAATAAATCTTTCGATGTAAGAATTGCAAATTTTCCTTCTTTCACAACCTTTTCTATATCCTTTCCAAGACTAATCTTTTTGAGATTTTCAGCGAGAAACTCGTTTAATCTGGTGAATCTTCTCTTCACCTCCACATACCATCTTCCATCTTTAAGATAGGGTCCTTTGACCACATCTTTACTGCCTTTCCATTTTTTCAGAAAGGCTTCAACATGTTTCTTCTCTTTTGCTGGAGGTCCTCTGTGTATGTAGGTCTCCTCTATTTCCATCTCTTTTGGTTTAAGTATGATGTATATCTTTTTCTCGGTAACCACGAATCTTCCATCCTCTATTTCAAAGTCGTTCTCCTCGCATGATTTGATTATCCTCCTTAAGCTCTTCTTTGCCTGTGGATACAGATTATCTGGAATCACATCTGGCTTCTCTATCTCTATTCCCACAAAACCCTCAAGATGTTTCTCTATCTCATCATCTGGCAGAGGTTTCACAGCTTTGGGAAAGAAGAACTTCTCGCTAGGTTTTTCTAGGTATTCTTTGCATGCCCTTTTGAATATTTCCATTTTCTCTTCAGATACCGCAGATGCAACATTTCTGCTTGGGTCCACGGGATCGATAAAAACTAATGGATCGTTGAATGGAGGTGAAGGAGCCTCTCTGAGCTTTATCACTTCGCCTTTCTTCCATTCCTTTGCATTTCTAAGCACTTTTTCAAATGACCCATATTTCAGTACGAGAAGCTCACACAGGTAGCCTGAAAATCCCTCCACCTCTGCCTCTGCGCCATAACAACCTATACCTTTGAGAAATCTCTTCAACAGTCTCACATCTTTTCTTTTCCTGAGAGGGAGGTTTTCTCTTATAAAATCTGTATGGAAGGGTGTTCTATCAACTGCGGATATCTTCTCTGATGCCTTTCTCACCTTGTAGCATGGGACAATATCCACATCATATCCTTTGTATTTTCCTCTTATGTAGGGATGTTCTGCATATCTTTCCTCATGCTCTTTTAATATCCTCTTCCCTATCAGAAGACCTTTCTTTTCCATCTCCTTTCTTGGCGTATTAGGAGGAAACAGCAGAAATATGTCTATATCTATGGAGTCTCGAAGATAGGTATCTTTGGCAACTGATCCAACCAGTTTTGGTACAGCCCTTATGTTCTCTTTCTCAATCTCCTCTTTCACTCTATCTAAAAGTTCTAAGACTACCTTGTTCAGCCTCCTTCTTTCAGCAAAACTTGGCGTGATCCTTCTCAAAACTTCTTTCTCTATGCTGTTCTCATAATTTATCACTCCGCAGGCTATCGAAAATACAGCTATTCCTCCAACAACATCTGTCATCCAGTGCATAGGCAGATAGAGCACAGAGAATATCACACCCAAGGCAGATACCAGGGTGAGATAGAAGTATCTCCTGTCCCTCATAAAACTTGAGGATTTTGCCAAAAGAAGAGCCATAGCGACATGAAGAGAGGGGAAACAATTGTTCTTTGTTGTTACTGCATAGAAAAACTCATCGATCCCTGGTATGACTTTATTCAAATGAGAATCCATTCCCAGATATGTGTATACGTTTGTTACAGGTAGAAATAGATAGAAAGGCAAGGCGCAGAGATAGATCATTACCAGACCATAAGCCAAACTTCTTATGGCTTTCTCTTCGTTGCTAATGGTAAAGATGATTGGGGAAAACCAGAGGGTAAATGGATAGAGTATCATGTAAAAGAATACGGAGATAACAGAGGCAATGTTGGATGAATTTTTTACAATATAGGCAAAAAAGTTTTTCTCATAAGAATAAAAAACGGAAGCGAAATCTTTCCCCACCAATTTGGTGACAAACCCATCTATGAAATTCACCTCGAATAGATGGAAAAGCACAACTAAGATTATTATAATTAAATAGAATCTGAACTTGAGGAACCCTTCTAAATAATTTTTTTTGCCTCTCGGGAGGAAGATTGCAAGAAATATGAAAAAAAGAACGATATTTGCTGTAGCCATATAGAGTATCCAGGAATGCATTATTTTTCCTCCATCCTCACCTCTTTTACGGTAGAGTATATGGGGCCTTTCTCAGTGAGAATGCTTTTTTTCAATTTTATCGATTCTACAATCTGCTCACCAAAATACTCTCTCGAGTATTTTCCTAGTATGGAAATGAGTTTTTCTTTGTCATTTAAGCTCTTCACCCTCGCTATCGTGAGATGAGGAGAAAAGGCTCTCCTTTCTTTAGTATAACCCAATCTTTCCAATCCATCCTCCAGTCTTCTGAATATCACCTCCATCTCCTTTCCTTCAGTTCCTATCCATATCACGTTTATCCTTTTCAAGTTAGGAAATGCGCCAACGCCTTGCAGTTTTATCTTGAAAGGTTTCAGATCTTTTACTGCATTTCGCATACACTTCTCTATCTCATCCACGATATCTTCTCTTGTCTCTCCCAAAAATTTCAGGGTTACATGAAGATTTTTAGGTTCAACCATCTTCAGCTTGGCATTTGCTCTCCTCAGATCTTCTGAAAACTCTCTTATCCTTTCCGTGGGATCTATGTCTATAGCTATAAATCCTCTGAAGTTCGGCATTTAAATCAGGTAATGAATAGAGATTTATATCATTTAGCAAACTCTTCGATTTCAAGTTCCTTCAACTTCTCCTCAG
>CAZGUO010000022.1:0-10629 GCA_964529185.1 uncultured Thermoplasmatales archaeon | reverse complement strand
CCGCGACCACTGGCTTAGAAGGCCAGCGCCCTATCCTGGCTAGGCCACGCGCCCTGAATATAAAATAGAAAAATGAATATTTTAGTTATTCGTAAGGTGCAGCTTCCTGAATCAGATCCACATGACTGAGCAACATTCTTCTACAACAGTACCTCGTTATTCCAAGATCGTCTAGTATCTCTTTTGGGGTTTCCTTTGGTTTTTCTCCCCTTTCTATCGCTTTCTTGTACTCTTCGTATCTTCTCTTGAACTCCTCATAGGCTGATCCTATTACCTTACCGCAGGTGAAACATCTTACCGGGATTATCATCAAATCACCTGTAGGATTTTTGTCTCTTCTTTCTTGCTCCTCTTCCAAGAGGTTTCTTTGGCTCTTTCCTCCTGGGATCACTTACAAGCAAGCTTCTATCATACTGAATATACATCTCTTTCAACTTTTCATCTTTTGTAAACTCAACCAAGCCCTTTGCTATCGCTGTTCTTACAGCATATGCTTGCCCCATCACGCCGCCGCCTTCGACATTTACCTCTATATCTACAGATTTCCAGTACTTGTTTGCCATAACTAAAGGCTCCATGATCTTCCATCTCGCTACTTCTGGCTGGTATATTTCCAAAGGTATGTTGTTTATCCTGACTCTGCCTTTTCCTTTCTTGATGTATGCTCTGGCTATTGCGGTCTTCCTCTTTCCAGATGCTACTATTGTCTTGCTCATATCTTAGCACCCAAATATCTCGATAGATCTTCTATCGTCATATACTTATAGGGTTTCTTTTCAGGCAATCCAACCTTTTCCTTTTCAACATCTTTATATTCTTCGGGCACTCCAATGTAACATTTCAACCTCTTTAAGGCTTGCCTTCCTTTTGATTGCTGATAAGGAAGCATACCTCTTATTGTTCTTTTTACTATGAGGTGGGGCATCCTTGGGAAGAATGGCCCTTTTCTCTGTGTTCCGATTTCTCTTTTCTTTTTATACTCCTCCTTTATACTCTGTTCATCTCCGGTTATTATAGCCTTTTCGGAATTCACTATAGCTATCTCCTCCCCATTCAGTAATCTCTTTGCAACTATGCTCGCCATCCTTCCCAGTACGGCTCCAGATGCGTCTATTACCGTGACCATGCTCCCTACCCTATTATCCTAACATTCTTTCCTTTTGGATTCTCTTCAACTAACTCAGATATGGATATGCATCTTCCGCCAGCCTTTTTTATCTTTTCTTTTGCCTTTTGTGAAAATGACCATGCCGCTATGGTTAATTTTTTTGTTAATTCTCCAGATGACAGAACCTTTCCAGGTACAAGTACGGTCTCATTCTCTTTTGCATGCCTTTCTATCTTGCTCAGGTTTACTTCCGCCCAATTTCTTAGAGGTCTTTCCAGTCTTTCCGCTATATCTTTCCATATCGGAGCTTTATTTTCGTAGGATTTCTTTTTTAACTCCTGTATTAAGTTGATAAGCATGGGATTCGTTTTTTTGATTTTCTTTGCCATTTGATCACCAAAGAGTGGGGTAGTGAAATAGGAGAGTGATTTATAAGGTTTATGGGGAAATGGTTAATAATCTCCTTCAAAATCTTTTGCCTATGAAACCATTGATTGCTGTATGTGGCAGTGATGGGGATGACGAAAATTTGAGTGAGAAAGCTCTAGAGATTGCAGAAGAGATAGGTAGAGGAATCGCAGAAAGGGGAGGGACTCTTATATGTGGTGGTAGAGGAGGAGTGATGGAAGCAGCTTGTAGAGGAGCCAAGGAAGGAGGAGGAATCACCGTTGGAATATTACCTTTTTCCAGGGATGAAGTGAATCCCTATGTTGATGTAGCTATAGAGAGTGGTCTGGGTCACTTTAGGAATTATATAATCATAAGCAGTGCAGATGCAGTAATAGCTATATGTGGAAGATGGGGAACGTTGAATGAGATATCCATGTCTGTAATTTTGGGGAAACCTACGATTCTTATCAAGGGTACAGGCGGTGTTGTTGACGAGATAATAGAAAACAAAATCCTGGAGAATATAGAGGGAAAATACCTTGTTGCAAACGATGCAAAAGAGGCTTTGGATTTGGCTTTCAGGTTAATTAGATGATATCGAACGATCTTAAAGCCCTAACTCCTTTTGGAGTTATCCTTATAGCCTTCCATCTCTTCTCTGGCACAAGCTCGATCATTCCCTTTTCCTTCAGATCGATGATCTCCTTATCTACTTTCTCTTCACCGAATCTCAACATAAACTCTTCTTTTGTCATAAATTCATCAAAATGTTCGAGACCCCATGCATATAGTATCCTCAGTATCCTTTTCTGGACATTGCTGATCTCTTCCACAATTTTTAAATCTGTAAGTTTTTCTATATAAATGTTTGTGCGAAATCAAGCGGAAATGAACTGATCTCTTCAAACCAAAAACAAGATTAAACCGTGTTGGATTTAGTTGATGGTGTTTGAGCTGAGAGATTTGAGAGATACCGTGATCTTCTTTCTACTGCCCACCGCTATGGTTATATCGGGTCTATTAATCTTTGAGTATCCTTTAGATGAACATACAAAAAATCTCCTTTCGGTACCACTATTTGGAGGTTTGGCTCTCCTCCTAGCGGGATTTATCATAGATGTAAAAATGTCCAGATATCTTAGATCTCTGGGTTGGATTATTTTTGCGTTCTACTGGTCAACCCAGATAAACACCCTCTACTACTATGAAGGGGGAGATGTGGTTAATGCGGTGTTATGTGGAGTTGGTGTTTATCTGTTGATATACTTCTCTTACAAGGAGTTAACCTCAGATGCGGATTGCTTGCCATGGTTGGCAGGAGTTGCGGGAATCGCGGGCACAATATATTTTTCCATGGAATCTATCTCTGTCTTAAAAACATCTCTGATAAACATGGTAGCAAGGCATACCGCCATGCTCTACTCTGTGTTTGATAGCAATATCAGAGCTGAAGGATGCTTGATATGGGCAGGCTACGATTTCATCAAAAAAACTGCACCAACTGCGGAGATAATATTTGCATGTACAGCTATCCAATCCATGCTTCTCTTTGTTGGCCTGATCCTTCCATTGAGAGAGGTTAGCGTGAAGAAGAGGTTGGTTGCAATAGGATTGTTGATACCAACGATCTATTTCTTGAACTTGATAAGAAATGCGATGGTTGTTTATCTTGTAGGATATAACATTACAGATATGAACATAGCTCATAACTATGTTGGCAAGTCTGGGAGTTTGCTAGCGCTGATCATTCTGGTGTTTTTAGTGTTCAAATACATACCCGAGTTGTATGAAAAAGTGGTTTGTACGGTAAACCTTTACAAGAACGAAGGACCTATAGAGAGAACTTTAAAGAAGGTGATAAAGTAAGATGCGGATCGCAAAAGAAGGTCTGGGTTTGATTTTATTCCTTTTCGCTCTTGGTTTGATCTTCTTGATGTTTTCTTTAGTTCATCATCTACTTTTGATTTTCTCCGCTCTTCTATTCATATTACTAATTTTTACCATTTTCTTTTTCAGAGATCCAGATAGAGATGTAGGTAAAGGTATAGTTTCTCCGGCAGATGGAAAGATAATAAAAATAGATGAGATGAAAGATTCAGATATAGGAGATTCTATCAGGATATCCATATTCATGAGCATCTTTGATGTGCACATCAATAGAATGCCGATGGATGGAAAGATTATAGATGTTAAGATGATAAAGGGTGGATTCTCTCCAGCCTTTTCTGGAAGTGCTGAGAACAATAACAGGAATGTTATTCTTGTGAATACGGATATTGGAAAGATTAAAATCATTCAGATATCTGGCATCTTTGCAAGGAGAATAGTATGTCATGTCAAAAAAGGTGATGTCGTTAAAAAAGGAGAAAGGATAGGCATGATAAAGTTTGGGTCGAGGGTTGATCTATTTCTGCCGAGAGATAAAGTAAATGTTGAGGTGAAGGTGGGTGATAAAGTAAAGGCAGGGGTTGATAAGGTTGCAGAAGTTAATGTTTAGTTTGCTAAAACCAGGTGATTTCTTCTCTCTCCTCAATCTCTCTTTCGGCTTCTTTTCCATGATATTCGCTGTTAATGGAGAGATGCGCTTCGCTCTTATCTTCATTCTACTATCAGCCTTAAGTGATGGTGCAGATGGCTTGCTGGCAAGGAGATTTGGAGAAGGAAGGCTGGGAGAGAATTTGGATTCCTTGGCAGATCTCACCTCATTTTCTCTATCACCGTCTCTGCTCGTTTATCTATCCACCAAATCCCTCTACACTCTACCGTTTCTGACAATATATATCATCTGCTCTGCAGTTAGGTTATCCTCTTTCCACATTTTCAAGAGAAAGAGGTGGTTTGTTGGTCTTCCTGCGCCGGCTGCGGGCATAACACTAGCTTCTCTGGGCATGATATTTGAAAATTTTGTTATTATCGATGTTTCGCTTGTTATCCTATCTGTCTTGATGGTATCTAGAGTTTCGTATCCCAAGATTGATAGGTTTTTGGGAGTTACAAGCTTTTTGTTAATCGTCTCCTGCATAATTTTGGAAAATTTTCTGGGTTTGCTTGCGATAAAGATACTTCTTCTGTTCTCTCTATTCTATCTCTCGCTCGGTCCTCTCTATGTAAAGCTATCAAAATGATTATCTTCTTCTGTTCATTATGTACTCTATGGTTTTCTCTAGATAATATCTGCCGGTATTTCCTTCCAGACTTTCTATCTCTCTCCTAGCCCTATCCAGCAGTTCTCTGACTTTTCTTCTGGCAAACTCTATAGATCCCGTTCTCTTCAGAACCTCTACGATATCATCTACAGGCATGTCTTCGCCTCTCATGAAGCTGGCTAGCTTCTCTCTGTCTCTCTCATTTGCATTCTCTAGAGAATGGATCACAATGAGGGTTTTCTTTCTCCTTTCTAGATCCAGTGCCTTTGGTTTACCCGTTTCTATGCCCTCTATGTCCAAGATATCATCCTGAATCTGGAAAGCCAGCCCCACATTTCTTCCTATATTCTCAAGAGAAGCAATTTCATTGTCTTCGCCATTTCCTATTACTGCGCCTGCGACGAGAGCCAATTCTATCATGGAAGATGTTTTCATTCTTGCCATCTCCATGTAATCCTCTGTACTTATCTTTTCTATCCTCTCGAACATTATGTCCATGGTTTGTCCTTTTGCCAGAGATATACATTTTTTGACTGCTATATCTATAACTCTATTGACTTGTTCATGTGTAACTCCCTCGATCTCAGCATTTTTCAGAAATGCCTTGAATGCCAAACTGTATAGAGTATCGCCCGCGGTTATGGCTATAGGTTCTCCCCACACAGAGTGCAAACTTGGTTTCCCTCTTCTTATCTCGGATTTATCCATGATATCATCGTGAATCAAAGTAAATGTATGGAGAAATTCGATGCCGGCAGCCGTGGGTAAAGATTTTCTCCAGTCGCCACCCACTGCCTCACATGCAAATAGGCAAAGTATAGGTCTCAATCTTTTACCTCCAGACCAAAGATAATGAATAATAGGATCATCTTTGTACCACCTATCCGGTAAAAGAAAGGGGTTTTCTTCGAGCAGGATCTTTTTCATCTCGAACTCGATTGATCTGATTCTCTCTCCCATTATGCTTGATAATTCTCTTCTCTCCTCCAAGTTGGGACGAATTTCCATTTTACAATTCCTGCTAATTTTAATCTATATTTAACTTTGCCGAAATTGATCACGTTGATAGACGAAAAGTTTGATCTTTTTTAAGCAAAAATGTTCTAAATTATTAAGGCATTTGGATTACAGATGAGTGATATTCCTAAGATAGGGATAACAGGTTTACCTGGTGTGGGTAAAACAGATACCCTCATAAAAATAGTAAAGGATCTCGAGGAAAGCGGATACAGAGTAGGAGGGATGGTCACAGAAGCTATTATCGAGAATGGTGACAGAGTTGGCTTTTACGTGATGGACTGGCAGACGAAGAAGAGAGAGGTCTTTGCTCATGTGAACTTTGATACGGGAGAAAAGGTTGGGAAGTATGGTGTCAATATAAAGGTTCTTGAAGAGGTTGGCGTACCTGCAATAGAGAGAGCCATATCTGATGAGAACATAGATATCATCATAATCGATGAAGTTGGAAAAATGGAGATGTTATCGGAAAAATTTTGTAGCGTTGTAATCGATGCTTTGGATAGCGATAAACCGATATTACTCACATTGCACAAGAAGTCGAGAAGTCCGCTCCTCCAGGATATAAGGAGAAGAGATGACATAAGGATTCTGGAAGTCACTCCAGTGAATAGGAATCTTTTGCCATACAAGATAGAAAAGATAATGAAAGATCAATTACCTAATCTGTTTTAGGGATGGTGGAGCTCAAATTAGTGAAAGAGGGGATCACAGAATTCTTTGTTCCCTCTGATGTCAAAACAAAAGATAGAGGACCTGGAAGAAAAGCTGGTGTTGGCTTTTATAATCCAGCTATGGAGGAAAGCAGAGACCTTTCTGTTTTAGTGGCTCAGGTCTTGGTAAATGAGATCAGAAGAGATGTGACGATACTCGATGGTTTGTCTGCGGTAGGCGCCAGAGGGATCAGGATAGCTAATGAAGTTGATGGGGCTTTCAATGTTACTTTAAATGACTGGAATGAAAAAGCCATTGAGATAGCTAAAAGGAGTGTAGAGCATAACCGTCTTTCAAATGTTAAAACAGTATGTGAAAACTTAAATGTGCTCCTATGCAAGGAGAAATACCACTATATAGACATTGATCCTTTTGGATCTCCTGTTCCGTATATCAGTATGGCTGTGCGAAGTGTTCTTCCAGGTGGTATTCTGGCTATCACAGCAACTGATACAGCTACGCTTTGTGGTGTTTACAAGAAAACATGCATAAGGAGATACAGTTCCATACCATTAAGAACATGGTCAATGCATGAGATTGGTTTGAGGATTTTGATAGGCTATGTGGTGAGGGAAGGGGGGAGATTTGATAGAGCCTTGTATCCAATTCTTAGCTATTCGAGAGACCATTACATGAGGGTATTCTTCAGAGTGAAGAGAGGCGCAAGAAGGGCAGATGAGGTAGTAAGCAAGATCGGGACTACAAAGGCATACACCTTTGACTTGAGGGAAAAGGAGGTTGGTCCACTTTGGCTGGGAGATTTGCATGATAGAGATTTCTTGGTGTCATTAAGGGGGGTTGCAAGAGAGAAGATATTGGGCAAGGCAAAAGATATAGATAAACTTCTGTCTAGATGCTTAGATGAAGTAGGCATGCCTCCGCTGTTTTATGATATAGATGCTCTGGCATCCTACTTCAAAAGATCTCCTCCAAAGATATCCAGAATGATGAGACTTTTGGAAGAGGAAGGATACAAAGTTTCTAGAACTCATTTCAGGGATACCTCTTTTAAAACAGATGCCCCTCTTGATGAGGTTGTGAGAGTGTTCAATGATTTAACTATTTAAACTCAGATTGAATAGCAATCTTGATGAAGAGGATCAAAGTTGGGGTTCTGGCTTCTGGCAGAGGAACGAATCTTCAGAGCATAATAGATCACTCCGAATCTGGAAGGATAGATGCGGATGTTGTTGTTGTGATAAGTGATAAAAGGGATGCCTATGCTTTGGAAAGGGCAAGAAAGCATGGAATACCAGCATATTTCGTGGATCCAAAAGGAAAGAGTAGAGAGGAGCATGAAAGAGAGATAGATAAGATACTAAGAGAGCATAACGTTGATCTAGTAGTTGGAGCAGGCTACATGAGAATTCTTTCCCCGTGGTTTATCAGAAGATGGTATGGTAAAATAATAAACATACACCCAGCCCTACTTCCTTCATTCAAAGGCACAGATGGTCAGGGTGATGCATTGAGATATGGCGTCAAGATAACAGGGTGTACAACCCATTTTATGGATGAAGAAGTTGATCATGGCCCCATAATACTCCAGGCTGCAGTCATTGTTAAAGATGATGATACCAGAGAGAGTTTGGCGGAAAGGATACTGAAGGTTGAGCATCAATTGCTACCTAGAACCATACAATTGTTCGCGGAAGGGAGATTGAAAATAGAGGGAAGAAGAGTAAAAATTTTACCTGGAGATTCTTGGAAAGATAAGTACGAGACCTATCCTGATGTCCTCTATTGTGAAGGATACTAGTATGGAAGAGCTTGATGATCTCCTCAATGAGTTATACCAGCTTAAAAGGATTGGTATAAAATTGGGTCTGGAAAGGATAAGGAAGCTTTTGGATAGATTGGGAAATCCTCAGGATGAGTACAAGGTTATTCATGTTGGTGGAACGAACGGAAAAGGGTCTGTCTGCAGAATCATAAGTTCCATCCTTTTGGAGGGTGGATATTCCGTAGGTTTGTATACGTCCCCACACCTTGTTCACCTGAGAGAAAGGTTTGTGATTAATGGAGAGGAAGTGAAAGATGATGAGCTTCTTGATGTTTTAAAGGTTGTGCTTGATCACGCTAGAAGATTAGATGAAAAACCGACGTTTTTCGAGATCTCTACAGCTACCGCGTTTGAACTTTTCAGACGTAAGGGAGTGGAGTTTGCTGTCGTGGAGGTAGGAATGGGCGGTAGATATGATGCTACAAACGTTGTCTCTCCTCTTGTATCAGTTATCACAAATGTAACCAAGGACCATCCCGAGTACCTTGGAGATAGCATCGAGGATATCGCCATGGAAAAGGCAGGGATAATCAAAGAAGGGGTTCCTGTTGTTACATCATCTACTGGAAAAGCTCTGGATGTGATAAGGAGGGAAGCAAGGAGGAAGAAGGCAGAGATTATTCTTGGAAATGGAAGATGGAGGAGGGTATCTTCTGGTTTGAACGGTCAAAGCTTTGTTGTGCATGGAATTCTCAGAGATTATGATTTAGAGACTCCCTTACTTGGTAGATTCCAAGGAGAAAATATCGCTCTCTCCGTCTTAGCAGTGGAAAAGCTACAGATGATGGGAGTTTTTTTACCAGATGGAAGTATAGAGAGAGGTGTTAAAAATGTAAACAATCCTGGAAGGATGGAGCTAATACCAGGAACTCCAAGGATTCTGCTTGATGGAGCTCACAATGTTGGTGCAGTAAGGGCTTTGATTGAAAGCCTGGAAGATTTTTCATACAAAGACTTGATCTTTATTTTGGGAATTCTCAGAGATAAAGATGTGGAAGGGATAATAAAGGAGATATCACCGCTGGCTAGGTATATTATCGCAACGAGACCAAGAAATGAGAGGGCTTGTGAACCTGAAGAGATTGTCAATATTGTAAAAAAACTTGGTTTGGATTGTGAAGTATGCTCTACCGAGAATGTTAAACAAGCTATACTGAAAGCGAAAGAGATCTCTAAACCAGATGATCTAATATGTGTGACCGGCTCCCTGTATACAGTTGGAGAGGCTAGATCAAATTTATATCATGAAGATTATTCTGGTAGGCATGAGTGATTTGAAGAGGATTAAGATCTCAGATATAGAGCATGCAAGGAAGGTTGTTCGGGATATAGGTTGTGATCCAAAAAGCATAGATATAATGGCCCCAAAAGCTGTTTTCATAACTCTCTTGGTAGAGGATGTTCATCCGGTAGATGCGATAATAATAAAGCAGGATATGCTCTCAATAGGTGGAGAGGTGGCGATTCCGAAAGATGTTTTTGAGAGAAAGGATAAAAAGTGCGAGATTCTTGTCATGGGAACCTTACGACAACTTAAGGATCTGGTTAAAAAGCTATACAGGCATCACCCCAGAATTAAAGCCATCGCCAAGAAGTTAGAGGATTTTTTGGAGGATGAGTATGAAAGAGTTGAAGATAGGAAAAAGGATTTTTAGATGGGGCAAAAGGACATACATAATGGGAGTACTGAACGTCACTCCGGATAGCTTTTCAGATGGCGGAAAGTATCTTGATCCGAAAAGAGCGGTGGAGAGAGCTCTCGAGATGCAAGCCCAAGGCGCGGACATCATAGACATAGGTGGTGAATCCAGTAGACCTGGGGCTGAGCCTGTTTCTGTGGAAGAGGAGTTAAGGAGGGTCGTTCCCGTACTCGAGGAGGTGTGCGATAAGCTGGATATTCCGGTATCGATAGATACCTATAAATCTGAGGTTGCAGAGAAGGCTATAGAGCTTGGCGCTGATATGGTAAATGATATCAGTGCTCTCAGATTTGATCCCAACATGGTAAAGGTTGTGGCAGACTATGATGTGCCTGTAGTTCTGATGCATATGAAAGGCACACCAAGGGATATGCAATTGAATCCAAGCTATGATGATGTTATGCACGAAATAGTTTCTTTTCTCTACGAGAGGAAACAATTTGCTGTATCTCATGGAGTCGATGAGCATAAGATCATTCTTGATCCAGGTATAGGGTTTGGGAAGAGGACGGGGAAGGGTATAGAGGATAACTGCGAAATACTCAGGAGATTGAAAGAGTTAAAGGTTTTGGGTAATCCCGTGCTCGTTGGTGCATCTAGGAAGACTTTCATAGGAAATGTGTGTGGTGAGGGAGAACAACTGCCGGTTAACGAGAGACTGGAAGGTAGCCTGGCTGCTATAGCTGTTGCTGTAATGAATGGAGCAGATATAGTAAGGGTTCATGATGTTAAAGAAAGTAAGAGATTTCTCAGGTTGATGGATAGAGTGAT
>CAZGUO010000021.1:0-10870 GCA_964529185.1 uncultured Thermoplasmatales archaeon | reverse complement strand
ACAGATTGGAAGGAAAGCCGATCAATATACCAAGGATAATGCTTCAGGCTTTAGAGGTTGTAGCGATACAAACAATAGCTAGAGTTAAAGGAAGGAGAGTTAGAAGATGCAAACAGGTTGTGGAAATAGTAGATATT
This sequence comes from uncultured Thermoplasmatales archaeon, assembly GCA_964529185.1. Taxonomy (GTDB): domain Archaea; phylum Thermoplasmatota; class E2; order DHVEG-1; family B18-G2; genus B18-G2. The sequence goes on along the minus strand of CAZGUO010000021.1, from coordinate 10,733 downwards.
GACCCAAAAACAAAGGAGGTTCTGACCAACGAGGTGTTTAGATGGGATCCGGTGGAGGATACATTCATTTATTCTGGAAGAAGCTATATTCTTGAAAAGATAAGGGCATCGCTGGGTTTGAGTAAGGAGGAAATGATAGAAGAGATAAGAAGGAGGGTAAAAGTTCTAGAATGGATGAGAAAAAAAGGCATAAGGTCATATAAGGAAGTTGCTAGGATAGTTGCTGAATATGCGGAAAAACCCGATGAAGTAATGAGGAGGATTGAAGAAGAGGAAAAGAAAGGAGGAAAAAAACGTGCCACTAAGTAAGTATCAAAGATTCTGCTACAGAATATTTGGAGACATTGCGGAAAATAGGGTTTCAGAAAACCTTAAGAAAGATTTGGTTAAAGCGGGCATCGATATAAGGGCGGGAGCATACCTTGCATATACATGGATGAATACAATAATATCTATCGTGGTTTCGTTGGTTGTGATGGTAATCCTATTTTTCGTCATAATGCCATCCCTTGGTATTGACCTGTTTGGAACCTCGTCCGAGAGTAGCAAAATTTTATACTCTCTACTGATCTTTTTGATTCCATTTGGTTTCGGTTTCCTTACATATTTTCTGCATCTTACCTACCCGAAGAGCAAAGCAAAGGCCAGAGGAAAAAAGATAGATCACTCCTTGCCTTATGCTCTCAATTTTATCTCTACAATGTCTGCCGCCGGTATAGCGCCGCATGAGATCTTTATCAGTTTGTCAAAACAAAACATATATGGAGAGGTTAAAGAAGAAGCTGCCAGGATAGCCAAGGACATGACTCTTCTGGGAATAGATATAATAACCGCGCTTAAAAGAGCTATAGAGAGGACACCTTCGGAACGATTCAAGGAATTCTTGCAGGGCGCAGTGGTTACAGTTACATCAGGAGGAACGTTGAAACCCTACTTCATGGCAAAGGCTGAACAGTACATGAGGGAAAACAGGCAGAACTTCAAGCAGTTTCTCGAGACTTTAGGTGTAATGGCTGAAGCTTATGTTACCGCTGCAGTTGCAGGACCTCTGTTCATTCTCATAGTTGTAGTGCTTCTGTCGATGATAAGAGGTGGTTCTCAACAGTTAGCATTCATGTACATTTTTGTTCTTTTAGTGCTTCCTCTCATCCATTTAGGATTTGCTTTGGTTATAAAATCTATGACGCCTGAGGTGTAGACGGGATGGAAAAAAAGAAGAAGAAGCAGAAGATGAGAGGCATACTGGAAGCCGAGGGAGAATACATAATAAGAATTGCGGTTACAGTTGTTGCGGTTTTAGTGGTTATTATCTGTATTGTACTTGCCCTATTATCTGCTTTAGGGGTGATAGGTGGAAGCCCTTATGATTATCTCACCTTCGCGATCCTTGGAGGTACGGGCATCTATGGAGGTTACAACCTGTTTATATCCAGGAGGATAGCCAAGATAGAGAAGTACTTTCCAGATTTTGTTAGGGATCTCGCAGAGTCAAAAAAGGCTGGAATGACTTTCACCAAGGCTATAATGCTCGCTTCCAAAGGCAACTATGGAGAGCTGACTCCAGAGATACAAAAAATGGCAAAGCAGATATCATGGGGTGCAAGTGTGACAGAGGCTCTTCTCTCCTTTGCAAAGAGGGTAAATACTCCTCTGATAAACCGTATAATATCAATAATAGTTGAAGCGAGCAAGGGAGGAGGATCAACGGCAGATGTCCTTGAGGCTGCTGCAAGGGATGCAGCAGAGATGAAGTTTCTACAATCTGAAAGAAGAGCAAACATGATGTCTTACATCATAGTAGTCTATGTCGGCGCAATGGCCTTTTTGGCGATAATACTTGTATTGTGCACACAGTTTGTTCCAACCCTATCTGGAAGAACTGCAAGTCTTCCAGGCATAGGTGGAGGTCTTTCAAAGGATGAAGTCATCCGGATATTCTTTTACGCATCTATGGTGCAAGCACTTGGTTCAGGCATGGTCGCTGGAGTTTTTGAGTCTGGCAGGTTTACCGATGGTGTAAAGCATGCATCCATTCTCGTATTCATAACGTGGATATTTTTCAAGTTGCTCATAGGGGATTTTAGTTGATATCGAGATTGGTGATAGTATAGAACAATAACGTTTGACAATGTAGTATGACAAAAGTAGCATCTGAGATGCTTCAGGAAAGATCAACGCTACTCTACTGTAAATTAATGAAGTATATCAGATGGCTAAGAGGAGATAGATTTAACAGGGTTGTATGGAGAATAGCTGGTGTATTGACAAGTATCTACAACGACACATACTTGTTGAAAGGAATCGAAAAGCATTCTGGAAAAAGTTTGAGGATCTTGTATGTGGGAAATATATACTCCATGAGATATATCGCAAAACTTCTGTTTAGTGGCCACCCCGATATCCAAAAAAACAGCAGGATCTTTGTTAAAAGAGTAGGAAAGTTAATCGGTGCCGAAAACGCAGATATGCTAATAGTTTGTTGTGATGGTTTTTTCAGTAAATTGTTTCCAAATGATTTTGATTTTATTATTCCGGAGTGGTTGAAGTTTGAACTGGATACCTCTCCACCACTATCTGTGATAGAAAGAGGATTTTCCAGCGGTGCAAAGAAGGATGTGAAGAGAATCATATCCAGGGGATATACATATGAATTGACAGAAGATCCTATCGTGAAAAAGTTCTTCTACAGAAAGATGTTCTTGCCTTATACGATAAAAAGATATAAAGATGAAATCCTACCACATTACCCAATATACGTCAAGTATCTTACTGATATGCGAGGTATGAAGTTGCTTATGGTAAGGGATAGGGATGGAAATGATGTGGTGGGTGGTCTAGTAAAATTTTCTGGTGACAAAGCGATACTTCCATCTATGGGTGTACTCAATGGAGATGAAAGATATCTTAAGGAATATGCGGTTGCTGCTTTGTTTTACTTTCATATACTCGTAGCAAAACAACATAATGTAAAAAGGATAAACTTCGGCAATACAAGACCCTTTATGAATGATGGAAATTTTCAGTTTAAGAGAAAATGGGGTATGGAAATCTCCCCAAGCGATACAATGACGAACGTCTATTTGATAAAGATAATGAATCTTTCTCCAGCAGTAGAGAGCTTCCTAACAAACAATCCTTTCGTCTTCGTGGATCCTGTTTCCAATGATCTGTCTGGTTTTCTCTATACAAAAATTATAGATCCTTCCAATCTGATAAAACTTGCAAAGAGATATCTTACCTTGGGCATGAATGGTCTGTACATTTGTAGTCCGTCCAAGTATAATAAAGAACTTCTTTCTCGTATGAAAGATTTGCATAACGCTACAGTTTACAACTCTCTTGAAGTTCGTATGGAAACTCATAAAATGTTAAACGAGGAGATGATTTGTCTGAAAATAAGTAAAAGAGTTTCTTGATGTTTTATTTTTCAAGTATAAGTAAGTCTTGCTTATAGTCTGTAGCTCCTCCGCGAATCAATAACTTTAGTTTGAATTTTTTCAGAAATGTTCTACGGATGTGATCCAAAGAATGAAAAGAGTTACAGTAAAGTGTTCCTGCGTATTTAGGATGTTGACTGACAAAGCCTTTTTCTTCGAATATTTTCCGTTCTTTTCTTGTAAAAGGATGCAGAAAGAAAGGACCTATCCTGAGAGTTAAGAGAAATATTCCTTGATCTTTCAGAATCCTATGAATCTCCTCTATCCAGAACTTCTCTAGTTCTTCGGTGAAATGGGTAAATACCGATATCGCATAGACAAAATCGAATGCCTCGTTATCAAAAGGTAAAGCAGAGAAAGGTTGTATGTGGTAAAATTCGGCATGTTTTATATTATTTTTGCACCACTTGATAGCATCTTTGTCCATATCTACGCCGACAAGCCGGCTGGAAAGTTTCAAATGCTGAATAACCCTCCCGCACCCGCAGCCAAAATCGAGGATGGTTTCCAATTCTTCAATATTTATGCCTATATCTTTTAGATATTTTTTCATATAGTGGAAGCATTCTTCCCCGCTTTTGAGATACCACTCTGTATCGAAATAGCCTGATATAGAATAAAGTAGATGTGGAGGTGGAATAACTATGCTATGATCTACTTCACTAAGCAGATTTTTCTCTGTAGAAGTGATACGATCAATTGCGTAGAATATCCTCCTCGCGATTTTATGCTCTATAGGAAGTAGACGTAAAGGATCTAGAACTAAGGAAATGCATCTTTGCAGTTTTATCAGTATGTCACTTTCATTCGCGAACCTTCGTATCCTTTTAAGCAGATTTTGCGGAATGCTATTCCCTCCTATAAAAGATAAAATAGTGTAGTTTCGGAAAATGTATCACAGAGTATCCATTTCTCTTGAAGTATTTCTTTGCATATCTGAAACGTCTTTCTATCTCTCTATCGTCCACCTTTGGCTCTATACTCTCTGCTTCTGTGCCTTTTTTACAAGAGAACTTTATCGCAGTACCGAGATCTATGCCAGCATTGGTGACGAATTTGAGTGTTTCTTTTAATTCCTCTTCACTCTCAGAGGGGAAACCTATTATTATATCTGTACCTAATTTTACTCTACCGCCAGATGCTTGTTTTATATCTCTAAGTAAGTTCAGTATCCTTTGTACATCATGGAATCTGCGCATCAATTTTAGTATCCTCTCGCTACCAGACTGAATAGGGATGTCTATTATATACATCTTATCTAGATTTTTCTTTATTTCCTCCCAGTATTTTACAGCCCATACTGGATGTAAATTTATGATGCTTAAATCATAGTCACCATCTATACTCAGAAGTCTATCTAGAAGATTTGGAAGGGTTAAGCCCCTATCTATCCCATATGCACCCACGTTGTCTGCAGTAAGTATAAAATGCCTATATCCTCTTTCCAATCCTCTTCTGAATTCCTCAATGCATTCATCTATAGGCTTACTCTGCAGTCTTCCCACCGCTCTGTTAATAGCACAGTAAGAGCATTTACCATGACAGCCCCATCCTGTTCTTAGAAGAAATAGATCTTCTTTAACTAAAAACCTATAAATAATAAGCTCTTCTGGTAGAATCCTCTTTATCAGAGACTTTTTTAGAGTGTCAAAAATCCTCTCTACCGGAAGCGGTAGATTGTGATAGGCGGTCTCAAAAGGAGTGTTGGGGTCTTTTATCTCGCTGAAAGATATCTTGAATCCGTATTTAGAGAAAATCTCGTCTATATACGAAGGATTGTTGTTTAGACTGCTTGTTGGAATAACTACACCGTCGAAGATTTCTCTAAGAGCTACTGGTTCTATATCTGGTAAACATCCCCCTACTATGAGATTTGCATTAAATCTTTTGAATCTCTTTATCTTGTTTAGGGAGTCTTCTGTTGGTCTGTCAAGAACGGCACATGTTATGAATAAAATGATGTCAGCTTTTGAAGGTCTATCTACAATTATACAATTATTCGAAAGAAAATAATCTCGAAATCTTGCAGCATCTAGTTTTCTTCTCTCACAGCCATTTGTATAGATAAATATCCTCTTCATATGTAGTGGGTTAGCTTTAAATGGTGAGTACGATATAAAGCTTATGAAATATCGTGATGGGTCATGAAATTCCTCCTCATAAATCCGCCGATCGACTACAAAAAGGTTTTCAAACCCTTCGCCATTAAGGCAGAAATACCTCCTTTAGGTTTACTTTATATTGCAAGTAGTCTGGAAGAAGGAGGGCACGACGTTGAAGTTATCGATTTCTGCGCAGAAGAGTTTTCAAAAGCCAAGTTGTATAAACATCTGCTATCTGCAGATGCGGTTTGTATAACTGTGAGAAGTCAAGATGTTGAAGTGGTTTCTGAAATTGTAAGATTTATAAAATCTGTAGATGAATATATGCCCATAATAATTGGTGGACCACACTGTACTCTCGATCCAAAGTATGCCTTGCGCCAGATACCTGCAGATATCTCTGTAAGGGGAGAAGGAGAAGAGGTAATGATCGAAATTGCGGATGTGCTCGAAGGGAAAAGATCTCTCGAAGATATAGAAGGGATTTGTTTTAGAGAGAAAAAGAGGATAAGATGTAACCAAGGTCATAGAGAAATTCGTGATCTTGATTCTTTACCTTTCCCTGCAAGACATCTGGTTGAGAAGTATTCGTATGGAGAAGTTATCGAGGGGTATAATCCTACTAGGGGTAAAGTTGCATCAATAATGATGAGTAGAGGATGTCCTTATAACTGTAAATACTGCATAAATAGAGGGCTTTTCAAAAGCTTCAGGATCAGATCAGCCCAAAGTGTGGTGGAAGAGATAAAGATGCTGGAAGGGAGGTACAAGTTCCTTCATATAGTGGATGAGAACTTTTTTGTTGACATGAAGAGGGCTGTAAAGGTTCTAGATTTTCTTGAGAAAGAAGTAGATTTTGATATATGGATATCTGGTATCAGGGTGGATGTAGCAAGTGATGAGCTTTTTAAAAAGATGCGTAGGGCTGGGGTTTCCACAATATGTCTAGGTATTGAATCTGGTAATCAGGATGTTCTTAATTTCTACAACAAACAAATAACGGTTGAACAAGCTGAAAAGGCGGTAAGATTGGCTAGAAAATGGAGGTTTTTCACTATCGGCTACTTTATGTTAGGTGCCCCTATAGAGGATGAAAAACATTTCATTCGAACCATTAACTTCGCAAAGAAGCTACCTCTAGATAGTGCATCATTCTCTCCTCTTGCATATCTAAAGGGCAGTTTGTTATGGGAAGAAGCTGTTAGAGAAGGAAAAATAAAAGCTCATGAGTACGCAGTACTAGCTGATTCAAGGAGAGGACTGGGTAAATTTACAGCTGAAGAGCTATGGAGATGGGTAATAAGGGCTTTTAAGGAATTCTACTTGAGACCCAGTTATATCTTAGATGAGTTGATACAATCCTTTATAAGGTGGGATTTCAGACTTATAAAGAGTGGTTTCAATCTTTTAGTTAGATATCCTGATAATGTGCTGAAGATGGGCGAAGATGAGATGCTATACAGATATGGAGATGCAATACGCGGGACGGCGTAGTAAATTGGTGCTAAAATTTGTAGAAAGGTAATTGTGCAGATTTTACAAAGAATTTTTAAAAGCTTTCCTGATTCCTCCCCTAGGAGGGTGAGAAAAGATGAAGAAGAACCTGGCCATATTACTGGTTATACCCTTAGTGGTATCGTTTCTGCTGGCAGGCTGCGGCGAGAAGGAGGAGAAACCTCAGGAAAGTGCAGGCGAAGAGACTCAACAACAGCAAAATGAATGACAAGCAATGTATACGGGCTTTATGAAAGTGGCTGAAGGACAATGGGTAAAGTATGTTTATACAACGAGTGGAAAAACCTTTGAGCAGAAGATAGAATGTATCGGTATAGAATAGGTTGACGGTAAAGAGTGTATAGGGTACGAGACTGATTTCGAGTACAGCGGAACAAAGACCATTTTACAAATGTGGATAGATAAGGATACCGGAGAGAAAGTGAAATATGTTATTAAGGTAAATGGTCAAGTATACTGTATTGAACCTACCAGCCCAAGTATTGATACAGAACCTCCAAAAACAGAAACGCCAGATGAGTATAAACCAGAGAATACAAACTTCGAGTTGGGAACATATACAGTTCCTGGAAATGGAAAAACTATTACTGTAGCTATTTTCCGTGGTGCAGGTAAAGCAGAAACATGGGTGAGTAGCGAGGTTCCATTTGGTCTCGTAAAGATGATAAATGAAAAGGGAGAAGAAACTATGCACCTAGAGGACTTTGGTTTGTCTGGAGCTCACAGAGATATAACCGCAGAGGAAAGAGATAACTGTACACCTCTTCCATCTCCGGTATAGTCAGCCCAGACACTACCTTATCTCATTTTTTATAGATGGAGAGAAGCGAAAAGGGGTAGAAATACAAGAGATACTATCGACATGAGTTTTATCAGTATGTTAAGAGATGGCCCAGCGGTATCTTTGCACGGATCTCCAACGGTATCTCCTATAACCGCAGCCTTATGGGCATCGCTTCCCTTTCCACCAAGATGTCCCTCTTCGATGTACTTCTTTGCATTATCCCATGCTCCTCCGGCATTGGCTAGAAATATTGCGAGCAAAAATCCGGTCGCCGTGGCTCCAGCAAGTACTCCTATCAAAGCCTCTATCCTCCATATGCCAACAATTATTGGAACTATGACTGCAAGGAGTGATGGAAGAACCATCTCTCTCAATGCACCCCTTGTTGCGATCCTTATACAGCTCTCATAGTCTGGCTTTCCCTTACCTTCGAGGATCTTGAGCTCTCTAAATTGCCTTCTCACCTCGTTAACCATCTTTTCAGCAGTTCTTCCAACAGCGCCAAGGGTTAGTGCAGAGAATATGAATGGTAGCATTGCTCCTATGAACAGACCAGCAACTAAGTATGGGTTTGTTAATGCTATATCTGCCTTGAGATTAAGTTGATTGACTTTGCTTACAAATGTAAATATCAATGCTAAAGCTGTTATTGCTGCAGAACCTATTGCAAATCCTTTACCCATTGCAGCGGTTGTATTCCCAACCGCATCCAACTCTTCTGTTCTCCTCCTTATCTCTTCGCCAAGGTTAGCCATCTCAGATATACCTGCTGCATTGTCTGCTACCGGTCCATAGCAATCGGTAGCCAAAGACATTCCCAATGTTGAAAGCATACCTATAGCAGCTAAGGCTACCCCATAGAAATTCGCAAACTCATAAGCTATAACCATGGCTACCGCTGTCGATATTATAGGTATTAGAGTGCTGAGCATACCTACCGACATTCCTTCCAGGATATTCGTTGCGGGACCAGTCTGAGAAGCTTCGGCTATCGTTCTAGCCGGCTTTCTCTGATGGGATGTGAAATATTCGGTAGATAAACCAATTATCACTCCATCTACAAGCCCAGCAAGGATTGCGTAGTATGGATTCATATCTTTTAGTAGTAAATACGTCAGTAGGGCTGATAGAACAGCAAATATAATCGCTGATCCAAAAAGACCATTCCTTAAGGCTGTATACGGGTTTTTTGCTCTTACGAAGATCATTGCAGCTATAGAGGATAGGATTCCCAAAGCAGCGACGAGAAGAGGATAGATATGACCGTACGAGAAGGAGAGTATTATGCCAAGACTCATTCCCGATATGATGGAATCCACATAACTCTCAAAAAGATCTGCACCCATTCCAGCAACATCTCCAACATTGTCCCCAACATTATCAGCTATCACAGCAGGATTTCTTGGGTCATCCTCGGGTATACCAGCTTCTACCTTACCAACGAGATCTGCGCCGACATCTGCAGACTTTGTATATATTCCTCCTCCCACTCTCGCGAACAATGCGATACTGCTGGCTCCAAATCCAAAACCAAACAGAATACTCGCTGAATCTACGCCATATATAAGATAAAATATACTCAGACCCACTATGCCAAGACCAACCACAGATAAACCCATAACAGCTCCAGATGAGAATGCTATGTTCAAGCCACTTTGTAGACCTTTCTTACTTGCTTCTGCCGCTCTCGCATTTGCCGTAGTTGCTATCCTCATACCAATGTTTCCAGCAAGAGCGGAGAAGAGAGCTCCAACTAAGAATGCGATACTGGTCTGCCAAGGCAAATCAGTGAATCTGCTCAAGACAAGGAGGAGGACAAATACAACCACAACAAATATAGAGATTATCTTATACTCCTCGTTCAGGAAAGTTAGAGCACCTCTGTAGATGTAATTCGAGATCTCTTTCATCTTCTCTGTTCCTGCTGGTTTTTTCCTTACATAAAGGGCTAGAAGTAGTGCAGAAAATAGTGCTATGATTCCACTTAAAAGTGGAAATATATCTATGACCTCCATCTCACCACCGCTTACGGAATCTTGGGTCGATTATTTAATTATTGCGAAAGAGATTGCTGAGGTTGTTTCTAATTTTTCCTTGTAATACCATATGATATGTACCAGCTGTGTAGCAACAGGACGATAGGGATTACGCCAATCAGGAAGAGACCTAATCCCGCTAACCCATGCACAGAAGTATAGCCGGAAAGATTTAGGATAGCATAGGCAACCACACATACAATAGAAGGAATGATGAAGTATATGAAGGGTAGAACAGAGACGATATACGATGGTGATTGTTTCTTCTCACGCTCTCTAGAGATATAATGTTGCCATCCCATCCATCTAATCTCTGAAGACCCCAATAGCTTCGGTAGTTTCTTACCTTCGATCTCATCCCTTATATACTGTCCCAACAGAAAGATGCTGCGGTTGTGATCCAGCCATATTATCCCGAAAACAGCTAGGATCCATGGAATTACAATAAGGATAAGCGAGTATTTGTTGGGGTTTTGAGCGGTGAGAGATATTAAGGCCCCTACTGAGGCAACAGAAGCCATTAGACAATGCATCTGATCTGTAGATCTTCGCTGGATTTCTCCTCTCAACATCTGATACTCAGAAATGACTGCTTGAAGCTCATCGGATACCATATTGTCAACTCCTTCTAATCGATATACTGGTTAATGAAATAAACATTTCCAAAATCATTTTTGGTACAAACCTAAGTAAGACATTGCCTGATGCGAGACCATAGAACATCTGCATAAATCCTGATGCAATAGATTTTAACATTAATCCTTATGGAAGTTTAAGTCGGGTATTGACCAAACATTTATTTACCAATTCCATATACCTCTTTGTTCGCAGGAGTTGTTACCATGTATGAAGTTAGATT
>CAZGUO010000020.1:0-10987 GCA_964529185.1 uncultured Thermoplasmatales archaeon | reverse complement strand
ACATGCATGGGAGATCTCGAGTTGAGTGATACCGTGAATATAACCTATCTGCCAGAAGAACCTGAAGAGCCAGAACTGGCATTTTCACCGCATTACATAAACATAACCAGAGAAGTGGTTGTTGGTGATGTTATACTCGCTAACTTCACTGTTTGGAATAACGGAACCGGCACTTTGCAATATGAGATAGTGCCACAGGTCTCGTGGATATCGGTAAATCCAGAAGATGGAGAATCTACGGGAGAAAAAGATGTGATAGAGGTAGAAATTAATACATCTTCTCTAGAGCCAGGATCATACAAGGTGTATATCGATATATGCTCGAATGGTGGAGATGGAACCGTGGAGATAAACTTTGAAGTTGTCCAGCCCGCTCCCAGTCCACCAACCATCGAGATAACAAAACCGAGATGTGGCAAGATCTATCTTTGGAATAAAGAGATATTTCCATTCCCACTTGGAACAATAGTTATAGGACCGATATCAATAGAAGCGAATGCAAGCGACAAGGATGGAAGCATAGAGAGAGTAGAGTTCTTTGTCAATAATGTATCTGTATTCAATGATACGGAAGCACCATATCGATATACAATCAATGAGCAGATGTTTGGATTCTGCACAGTAAAAGTTATTGCCTACGATGATTCTGGCATGAAGGCGGAGGATAGCACAAGATTCTTCATGATAAACTTTGGCATAGTGAAACTGGATTGAGAGATACAAAAACTTTATCAAGTAATCTCACCTTAACCTCTCAAAACCCATGTCTAAAATATTTAGCAGGTTGAAACAGTATTCAGAGATATCAGATCTTGGAGAGATATCGAGGAGATATTTTGTCATGAATGCTTTTGATGGGGCATTGACAATGCTAGGCGTAGTCATAGGAGCTTACATATCTAATATAAGATCGGCTTCTACGATAATAAGTGCAGGTATAGCGGGCTCCATAGCCATGGCTATATCTGGAATAAGCGGAGCTTATATGACCGAAAGGGCGGAGAGGCTTAGAAAGTTGAAGTCGCTGGAGAAGGCTATGCTGAAAGAGCTGAGAAACAGCATTCACTACAGATCTCACAGATTTGCTGTCCTTGTAACATCGCTGACAGATGGTCTATCGCCTTTTCTTTCCGCAATGATAGTTCTATCTCCTTTTTTCCTCCTAAACTTTGGTTTCCTTTCCTGGAACATTGCATTCTACCTTTCCATAGCACTTACTCTTATCTTCCTATTTTCTATGGGGATGTACCTAGCAAAGGTGAGTGAAGAGAGTATGATAATGTATGGTCTTCAAATGCTGTGTGTAGGTATCTTAACCGCCTTCGTTTGTATAGCGATATCCATCGCACTGGGAGGTAGAGGAATTTGACCGATCAATTGAAGAGGATAGAAAAGGATCTAAAGATGTTTGAGGAGAACCTCTCAAGATACTCTCCTTCAAGCAAGGCGGAGGAGGAGATACTAAATCTAGCGGAAAGCTATTATCGTGATGCAAGGTACTATCTTGAGAAAGGAGATCTCTTCACGGCATTTGGTTGCATAAACTATGCTCATGGATTGTTGGATGCTCTCATAAAATTAAAGTGATTTTATCTCCTATGTTTGCTCCAACATTCTCAGAGGCTGAGCCTTTATTTACACTCACTTCTAAAAAACCATTTCCACCGATCGTGAGTAGCATTTCCTTTTCTCTTGAGTATCCATACGATCTCAGAAATCTTGCCTTGTACTTCTTTCCTCTAATGACAATATCTATTTCTTCTCCATATCCAACATATTTCTTGATTAGATTCTCATCTATGTTTGTTATCAAGTTTCCAAACCTATCCACGTGCAGTATCTTACCCTCTATTCTCTCTCCGCGAACTTTACCAAATTCCAGATCAAGATCCACATAATCTGTTATTTCTCTACCTATCTCTTCAGGATCGATACCATTCGATAGATATGCAGATACTGGAGCAAAAACATCTCTACCATGAAACGTGTAAGTGATTTTATCCAGAAGATACCTTTTGTTAGAGATCTCATACACCTTGAATCCTTTGGATCTCTTTGCCGCAGGAACAAGTAAGCCGTTATCTGGTCCAACCAACATGTAATTTTCGCAATCTATGACTATTCCTCTTCTGGATGTGCCTACTCCAGGATCAACAACAGCAACATGTATGCTATCTTCCGGGAAGTATGGAATGGAGATGTATAATAAGAATGCGCCCTGCTCAATGTTCTGAGGGGATACCTCATGTGAGATATCTACAATCTCGACATCTTTTGCTATCGAGAGTATCACTCCTTTCATCTGGGCAACATAAGGATCCTTTGACCCAAAATCGGTAAGCAGGGTTATTATCCTCATTCCAGCACCTCTATCTTATCGATCTCGTTATTTGCTATTGCATCAATAATCCTTTCTCCAGCTTCCTTCACTTCTTTACTCAATTTTCCAAATAGTTTCTTAGGCTGGATCCCTATCAGCACAACATCTTTAGCATATCTATTGCGTATGTATTCTATCACCGTGGAAAGAGGCAGGGAATGGGTGCTGAAGTGGTATCCCTTGATTCTATCTGATGGTATTATTCTCACCTCTCCAGCCTTTAGACCCATATCGACCGCATCAACAATAACAACCTTATCTGCACCCTCTGCCAAATAAACAAAATTCTCCGGAACCGTTTCGCAATTCACAACCCTGAAACCTTTGATATCTGGAAAGTTTTTGGCTATATAGGGTCCTATACCATCATCGCCCCCCATTTCATTTCCTATGCACATCACAAGAATCATTGATCATGAAAAAGGAATATTATAAATAAATCTTGATCTCTATACCTAGACAACTATGAGTGGAAATATAATAACGATCGCAGAAGGCGCCGGCGGAGAACGCATGGACTCTCTGATAAAAAACTATATTCTCAAACACCTCTACATAGAAGATGATTCGGAGGTGGGACTGAAGGATTTAGATGACTCTGCTGTTATAAACGATATTGTTTTCTCTACTGATTCTCATACTGTAGAACCCCTCTTCTTCCCAGGAGGAGACATAGGTAAGTTAGCTGTCTGTGGAACCATAAATGACATCTCTGTTTTGGGAGCAAAACCAATAGCTCTATCCTCTGCTTTCATCATAGAAGAAGGATTCAGTAAAGATGAGTTTGATAAAATATTGGAGAGTATGAGAGAGGTCTCGGTAAAATCTGGAGTGCCTATAGTTACTGGGGATACGAAGGTCGTTGAGAAAGGAGGTATCAAGGGAATAGCCATAAATACCAGCGGGATAGGGATAAGAACAGAAAGTCTGGATAAAAACTTGGAGGAGGCAGAGAGATATAGAAAAGTAAAATCAAGATGGTTAACAGATTCCAATCTCGCACCTGGTGATGTTATTATTATATCAGGAAGAATAGCTGAACATGGAATAGCATTATTATCTTTCAGAGAGGGATATGGATTCGAATCAAAGATAAGATCTGATGTTGCGCCTTTGAATGACCTGATGGATACGATTCTAAGGGAAGGTGGAGTTGTTTCTGCCAAAGATCCGACCAGAGGAGGAATAGCCAATGCTTTAAATGAGTTGAGTGAAAAGTCAGGAGTCATGATAGAGGTTTGGGAAGAAAAGATTCCCATATCAGATGCGGTTAGATCTGCTTGTGAGATGCTGGGCTTAGATCCTCTAGAGATAGGGAATGAGGGAAAGGTCGTAGTTGGAGTTGTAAAAGAAAAGGCTGAAGATATTTTGGATGCTATGAAAAGGCATCCTCTGGGAAAGGATGCAGAAATAATAGGAGAAGTAAAGGGTGGAAGAGGTGTTTTTATGGAAACCGTGGTTGGCGGAAGGCGGCGCATACCTAAACCTATAGGGGACCCCATACCTAGAATCTGCTAACCATTTCTGGCAGATGCTCGAGAGAGTTTATCACAAAATCCCCTTTCTTGCCACTTTTTCTATCTAGGTAGATAGCTTTTATACCCACACTTCTAGGAGCGAGAAAATCGAATTTGTAATCATCTCCAACATGTAGAATTTCTTTATTATCTATTTCCATCTCTTCACATACTTTTCGGTAAACATTCCCATCCTTCTTCACCATGCTGAAATCCGAGACCGTGGAGAATACTCTCTTGAAGTATTTTTTTATGTTGAGCTTTTCCATCTGTATCTCTATAAACTCTTTCCTTGCATTTGATACAATAATGAAACTGTAGTTTTCCTTGAGCTTCTCTAAGGTTGGAATAACATCCGGATATATCTCAATGGCATAGGAGTAATCTTCCATGAGTTTTTTCCAACTATAGTCTATATCAAACCTGCTGAACCAGTAGTCTGGATCATACCATTCCAATCTTTCCTTTCCAATCTTATCATACTCTTTGAAAAGAAAATCCTTTGCCTCATCGAGATCAACATTATATTTTTGGGAGTACAGCCTTGGTAACCCCTCTAACCAGAACAGATCAGCGAATGTCGTCTTTGTTATGGTTCCATCGAAGTCGAAAGATATCAGCTTTATCATCGAACTCTGTATCTATCTCGTCTTTATATCTCATATCGTTTCTGATTCGATGGCGGTGCTATCTTATTGGAGCAATAACATGTATCATTATTGAATCCTCGGCAATAACCTCACCATTCTGGTTGTATCCCCTTGCTATAAGACGGTGTTTCCCGCTTGATACGCCCTTTATCTTTGCCTCATATATGCCTAATTCATTCGGATACTCTTCTATGACTCTCTTGCCATCGCACTCGAACTCCACTTTTTCTATGGTGCCTTCACTAACGACTTTAACCTTGCATTGAACATATCTGCATCCCACGAACAATCTGTATGGATAGAGTGGAAAATTGACAGTGATTCTATCAAATATTGTAATATCCCCCATCTTTGGAGATATAATAGCAATGGATGGCTTATCTACCATGAGTGAAACTTCTCTATATCTGCAGTTACCAACCTTGTCTTCTGCTATCCATTTCACCTTATAGTTCCCTGGAATCGGGAACTCTAGTTCTATTCCTTTCCATAATTCATTCCTACAATCAAACCACTCCGTGCAGTGGATAGTGAGATTATCGTTATTCTCTATAAAGGTCCATATCCTAAAATCCGTCCTCCTCAGCCCCACATCTCTACCAAGAAATTTCACCTTTGTTTTATTACCTATCTGATAAACACCATCACCACAGTCCACATAGGGTCCTTCAAAGTTTATATTTAGCTCAGGTTTATTCAAATCCGCTTTTAGGTGAATTGTTTTTTTCTCCTCTTTGTTTCCCGCATTATCTATACTATAGTACTCTATACTGAAATCTTCCCCAGGAGCTATCTCTTCGATACAACTGTCTGGTGGGTAATCAAGCTCTTTCCATCCGTTGTCCTCTGCTTCTGGTATTCTATATTTGATTAGTTTAACTCCACTCACCATATTCCCTCTATCTGTGGAATTAAACCACAGGTAAACTTGTTTGCCAACATAACCTCTATTCATGGGCCCAACTGAGAGGTTTGTTATTGGAGGAGTTTTATCCTCTGGAGGATTACCTCCTTCCCATGTTTTGATGATAATGTGATATAGGGGTACAGGCCACTCCCAATGGATGCAGGCCAAAAAGTTCACGCCGGCCAGTAGATCCAGACATATATCTGCCCTCCACCATGTGCCAGTTTCTGTGCTAAAACCTATTTTACCATCAAGGTAGAGATGTGCTGTTAATTCTGGTCCAACAACATTGTATAGCAAGACAGTGAATCTTACTTTCATCCCGGGAACGATGTTTGCTCCACATTCGAGATCGAATGTCTTTTCAAAACTTCCACCCATGCTGTAAGAAAACTTTGGTTTGTAATGTAAAGGTGGATTGCTCCAAGTGATATCGAGATATCCTCCTGCAACTAAATTGAATCTAGCCTCTGGCTTTAGGCTGGCGTAGAGTTGACCTTCCGCAGATATCTTCAATTCTGCCTCTGCAGATACAACAACCGTCACCTCTATTGCAAGACTCCCGCACCAATCGTAGCTTTCTTCTGACAAACTCTTCGAAGAATACAAGGGTATAGACCAAGATTTTTCGAATTCTCCAGAGACATACACATATGTTTCCAGACCCACTATAATGTTTGTATCTACCCATGCTTCATAGTGAGACCAACCGCTAGTAGCATAATGTAGGGTACCATCAAGGGCAAGATAGAAATCCATGTCTATTGAATAGTAAACGCCATCTTCCTCGCCTTCGAGAGATATTATATCAAAATCTTTCACCCATCTCCATGGTATATCATAAGATGTTTTTTCTCCGTCGGGGTTATAATCTGAAAACGCATCTTTTTCTTCAAACCTCTCTGAATTCAATTCGATCTCAACGGAAAACAGATTGTTGATCTTTTCATTTTTACCCATCTTCTTTTTGTTTTTATCTACCGTCAGATCAACCATTAGACCCAACGAATTGTCCTTTATAGTACGACGTATTTTCAGCATATGACCGTTCACGAGATAGTTTCCTTCCTCAACACCAATCTTAATTATAGATACACTTCTTTCTGCAAAGAAGCTAACGAAAGATCTTTTGACGAAAAACCGATGATTATCGATGGACTGAATTAGTGCTTCTGCCATGGCGGTTTGGTGATTCAAAAATTCTGTAAGATGGTCTGGATCAGCACCTATAATTCTAACTCTTACTGTATGATTACTCTCTTTTGTATAGGTGTATGTTGGAATAGCATCCGCCGAGATATGGATGTAAAGAACATCTGGCTTCGGCTGAGATATCTTTAACTCCTTGAAATTTGCTATATGGAAACCATACATCATTTCTTGCTCCTGGGAAAAGCCTCTCAAAAATTTTTCCTTTCTGATTGGATCTATATCAGGTATACCCAAAGCCCTTTTATAAAGTTCAACTAGTTCATTTGAAAAAACCTTCATGATCGCATTGATGCTGACGTGACCATTTCTTGTAAAGGTTGCATTTTCCCAACAATATATGCCAATGTGGTCAATTTCTCCATGGTCAGGAACCATATTGGCTGTACACCGAGAATTTCCAGCTACAAGATAGTTTTTCATACCAGGTAAAGAAATGCTAGATGTTATCAATAAACATATCATAAAGATTGTTATATTTCTACCAATTCTTTTCAAGTCTCCTCACCCTTCGGAATAAAATGAATTTAAAATTAAAAAATTTTAATGAAAAAAATTTCTATAAATATTTTCTATGCAATCTCATAGGCCCTTCTTATGTGGGAATCTCTCGAAAACAACTTTATAGCGTCTTCCCTCATCTCTTCAGGATATCCATCCGGAAAGTTTATACAGCCTGTGCAAACATCGAAGCCTATCGCATCTATTAGAGATTCCATGCTTATGTAAGCGAGAGAATCTGCTCCTATTTCCTTGGCTATCTCATCCCAACTCTTTATACTTCCATCCTTCCTCCTGGCTATAAACTCCTTCTTGCTCCTCATATCTATACCAAGATAACATGGTGCAATAAGAGGTGGACAGCCTATTCTTACATGTACTTCTTTTGCTCCAGCTTCCCTTACGCCTTTAACCAATCTTCTCATATTGGTTCCTCTGACTATAGAATCATCTATGATCACTACTCTTTTCCCTTCCAGAACAGCCCTTATAAATGATATACCTTCCTCAACTATCTTGTCTCTCTGATCCTGAGTTTGTTGGATAAAGGATCTTTCATACTTATCTTTCATTATCCCTTCATCTATCGGTATCCCAGATTCTCTTGAGAAACCGAGGGCATATCTTCTTCCAGATTCCGGAACAGGTACAACTATATCCGCATCAACCGGGGCTTCTTGAGCCAACCTCCTTCCAATCTCGACCCTAACATCATGTACAGATCTGCCTTTTATTCTGGAATCTGGTTTTGCGAAATAAACGAATTCGAACATGCACGGATACTCTTTTTTCTTTATAATCTGCTTCTCATATATGTTACCCTCGGTATCAATAACTACAACACTTCCTCCGGGAATGTCTTTAATATAGTTGAACTTGATCTTCTTGAAAACCCTGGTCTCTGAACATATACAGTACATTCCATCCCTTTCTCCCAAAACCAGAGGTCTTATTTTATGGGGATCAGTCATGGCAAAAAGCAGAGGATTCTCTCCCGAATCTGTAACAAAAACGGCAGAGTAGCTACCCTTCACTAGAGGCATAACATTTTCAGCAGCCTCAAAGATAACATCCGGATCTATTCTCTTTCCATACAGCTGATCAGCCATAGGAAGTAAAAGCCATTGAATATCGCATTCTGTTCTTGGAGTTCTCTTGGTCAATTTTCTTATCTCCGCTCCATTGTATATATTACCATTATGCGCAGCCGCAAGAAATGGATTGATCACATATTCTGGTTGAGCATTTCTCTTGAGAGACTCTATGTCGTCCATTCCCGCGGTCGAGTATCTCGTATGACCTATGCCTATATTTCCTGGAGTATCTATCTTTCTTTCTTCATTAAAAACATCTCTTACCAATCCGTAATCCTTGTGCAGATGAACATTTCCATCGTATGTGAGCTTACCAGCAGAGGATTGTCCTCTGTGTTGGAGGGAGATCAGAGCGTGGTAGATTAACCGAGATACTGGTTTGTCTCCTATGATTCCGATAACGCCACACATAAACGATTAGGGAAAAAGAGAGGCTCGATTTAAAACTTTTGAGTTGAGAATATTTTAAATAATCATCCACTGATTCGAATCAAAAATTGGAAAGGTGCAAAGATGCGCGGACAGGTTAAAACCCCTCTTATTCTTCTCATCTGTATTCTCGTACTCTCGTCTATGTTGCCCGGATGTATAGAAGAGAGTCATGCATTTGAGATTGCTTTATCCCATATAGGAGATAGATTTGTCTATGATGTAAAAACCGTCTGTATAATGAAGTTTTTATCTGAGGAGAAAAAATATTATGTCAACGAAACGATGCTCACCTCAATTAATGGAAGCAAACCTATAATTGATGGATTTGGAAGAGAGAGGAATGCCATAGAATACTATATGCAGATAACCGGTGATTCTTACACAACGAGCTTTAGCAGATATATTGATGTCGAGACAAGAACTCCATTAAAGTGTGTTCTACATCCTCAAAACATGCCCACCATCGAGGCATACCCCTCTGCAAGGACTTATGGTATTCTACATGGAAGTTTTCTGAGTTTTCTTGATAAAACTCTTCCAATGGATGTAATATGCGGACCTTTTGAAGGAAAATCTATCAGGAAAGGAGACGAAGGAACAATTATGATATTCGGGAAAAATGTTAAATGGAAAGCTATCGGCGAAGAGACCATCAATGGCTACAGGTGCATAAAAATCCATTTCAAGTTTAACACTTCCTATAACTATGAATACAGTTATCAAAATTTCTCAGAAAACATGGAATACAATTATATGTATGATTACACGCTGTGGTTCTCGAATACTTTCCCTCAACTCATCAAAATGAAAGTTATAATAGATACGGGTGTTTGTTATCTGATGGATTCAACGAGTAGTGAGAGTATTATGAAGAGTGTAATGACCTTTACCCTCAAAAGTTTTGAAAAAGGAAACGATACGATAAGTTGGGGAAATGGGGAGCCTAGTTTCCCAGAGAAAAGCACATATGGAGATTTTGGCAATTGGGCTTTCTATCCTCCAACAGGTAACAAGAGTACCAACATCTCATTCAAAATAGAGGATGCCCTCGATTATGTCAAAATGATGAATTCCTCTTACTTTGATCAACATCCAAACTCTTGTGTGTTACTTGCTGTGTATTCTGAGAGGGGAAAATACTGGAATCTGATCTTTGGAGACGAAACGGGGAAAGGTTATCTAGTTAATCTCTCTATTAGGAATGGTGGAATAGAAGTAACAGAATCGAAAGATATAGATCTCCCACTGTCCGTGAAATTGCCTGAAGAAAATACCATTCTCACATTATCCGGGAGCGAAGACATAGCGAGGCACTTTATCACATTGAATGAAAACTTCTCGATATCCTTCACTATAAACTCTTCTCTTCTTGATATTATGAAGATCTATGTTGATGTTCCGATGTTATTCAAAACTGTTGAACTCGGTAATTTTAATTTTTATAACTCGCCACTTTACATCCTATTCACAGATAAAGAATCCATTACTATAGATGGAGAGAACGGACAGGTTTTACTGATAACAAGAACACTTTAAGATCATGAAATTGGAAGATTTGAAGAGATTGTATTTATCAAGAAAAGCTGACATAGAGAAAAGGATCAACGAATTTGAGGAGGAATGGAAAAACAGAAGCAATGAAGATATCTTTGCCGAACTTGCGTTTTGTTTGTTGACCCCTCAATCGAAGGCGAAGGCGTGCTGGAAGGCTATTGAAGATATGTGTAGAGATGGTGTTCTGCTGAAAGGAAGTGAAAAGGAGATTGCACGATACCTAAAAAATGTGAGATTCGGGAATAATAAAGCAAGGTATATTGTTTTAGCCAGAAAGATCTTCACAAAGCATGGCAAGTTGGAAATCAAGAATTTTCTACAAACATTCAATGATCCAAAGGAAATCAGGGAATGGCTTGTTAGAAATGTTAAAGGACTTGGCTACAAGGAGACGAGCCATTTCTTAAGGAATATAGGGATGGGTAAAGAGTTTGCGATACTCGACAGACATATATTGAAGAATTTGAAAGCTCTAGGTATTATAGATTCTATACCAAAATCCATGACGAGAAGGAAATATCTAGAGATAGAGGAAAAGATGAGAGGGTTAGCAGAACGTCTGGATATACCTCTATCTCATCTGGATCTTCTGCTTTGGAGTAAGGAAACTGGGGAAATTTTCAAATAGGTACTTTTTTCGTGATATATGTTTCGAAATTGTTACAAAAAATTTAAATATTCGTAATACATGGATATCATGGTGATAAAAAATGGAGGAATACGGAATACCTCTGCTGGGGGAG
>CAZGUO010000019.1:0-11086 GCA_964529185.1 uncultured Thermoplasmatales archaeon | reverse complement strand
ATGATTAGGGCCTTCCAAGCCCTCTGCCCGGGTTCGAATCCCGGCGCCCGCATCCAAATTCCTTGATTAAATTCTTTGGTACCTCAAGGCTGTACTCTGGAGGAGGAATTGGATCCCCATCATGATATACGCTGTAGACAAACTTGACTGGCATCTCATCGGGCGAAAGAGAATCGCTGATCTTTTCATTATCACAGGTATGGACTGTCAAATCGATGGTTGTACCGGAAGGTATCTCTACCGGAGATCCCTCCTCCACGTTTTCTACATCATCTGTACATCTATCAAAGATGCAAACGTGTATCTTTCCCTTATCGGTAACAATATAAGGACTTTGTATCCACACATTTGATCTCGATTTATTTTTGATAGAAAGATCGATATAGATTGTTTCTCCTTTACCAAATCTTGCTGGCTTCGAATAGATATCCTTTATAGATACAAGAACGTCCTTCTTTACCTCTTTCAACGTCCACAAAGTTCTTACACTAAATCGATTGGTCTCGACAACATCTGGAATATACTCCCTGCCACAGGAATCACAGATGTAAGCAAAATCACTAAACCAAAGGGCATTTTCCTTTACTTTTCTATAACCACTGAATCTTCCATTACAATAAGGACATCTTAGATCATTCAATACAAATCTCTTATACGAACGATGGACAAGTTCTCTGTAGAATTTGAATCCATATGGTTCATAACCACCAAAGACATTGTAGAATGGAGATTTAGCGAAACCTTTTATTAGGACGAATATGTACCACGCAATCATAATAAAAACGCTTGCAATATAGAGAAATGTGGATAACTGGCTATGTGTTGTTCTCCAGTAATAAACCGCTAAAAATGCAAATCCTATTGGTGCTAATAGGATAAAGAGTGGTATCAGGAAATCAACTACAATTTCTTCGAAGAGAACAAGCTTGATTGGCAGTTTGAAGACACTTCTTTCACTTACCATTGTACTCTTAAATTTTGTAAAACCGTATTAATTTTATCTAAGACAGAAAAAAGTTGAATGATCAGTACTATGTTGTATAACTTTTAAATCTTTCCCTTGCATCCAATCTTTAAAGGGGGATGAGATACAGAAGGAACCTGAAAGAGTATAACGACAAATTAGTAAGAAGAGAAGAGCTCTATATATCTTGGATTTCCTCACGGAATGGGATAAAGAATTGGATGGGATAAACATAACAAGATAACAGACCCTCTGTCTATCCCGAAAGTTTCATGTATTTTCTAGTCTTCATCCACATAGCCTTTCTACCATTCAGACAGATAGAAAGTTTTCTGAGAAAGATTTCAGAGTTTGTACCAAAGATGAAATCTACCGATTACTCTACCGTCTGTAAAAGGTTGAAGAGATTAGAAGTCAATCTTTCCAGAAAATTAGACTATTGTAAGAGAATCTATACTCTTCTCAACTTCTACCTCGAAAATACTGAAATAGGCTGTAGGAGCGGTATAGACTATATCCACAAGTTTCCCATCCTTTATAGCAAAAACATTTTTCACTCTACTTATTGAAACATTGTTATCAATTTCTTCCCTCGCCTCATATAAGATCTCATATCCATCTACACCATCAACAGTTCTTTCTCCATGAGATAGTATAGTTAGATTAACATCTGAGTGAGATCCATTCTCTAACAATTTAAGTCTTTCATTGATCAAACTTTCGAGATTTGTAACTGCTGATGGTCCTACCCCAATGATCAGCGTTACATTATCAAAAGCTTCCGGATGGAAAGAAGCCATAAATGGGAAATGTGCATCTGTGGAACCAACCCAGTTATCTGGTATGTCAATACCCCAACCAAAGTTGTAGTTTGAATAATCAAGGGGACTAAGGACTATACGCTTATACCCCTCCTGTGCACTTGAAAAGGTTATCGCTAAACATAGTCCAATTGCTACAAGTAGAGAAACTATATCTCGCCTTTTCCATCTTTCCGTTGGGGTTCTCTCTTGCATAACCATGAAAACTATAAACAATCCCACAAGAGTCAGAATAAACGCCAAGGAGAAAAAGAATAGAAAATCTCTTTCTTGGAATAGAGTCAGAGGAGCAAGTGCAGAGATTTGTAAAACACAGCCAATTAACCTGATCTTGTCAACTGAATGCCCTGAGCGAACATCCAAATATGCCACAACAAAGAAAAGAGCTGATACAAAACTTGCCACACTGGAAGATATATAGATCGAGAGGAGAGAATTCCAATAGTAGAAAATAATGTTGTAGTAGTAAATGTTGTTTGAGATGAAGGGGTGGAGTGCATTAATAAAGAGATATCCTTCTACCAGGAAGAACGTGAAGGAAAGGAAAGCAAGGAAGAGGTAAAGATGCTTGAAACTTCTCATCGAATCTTTAACCAACATCTTCTATTAAAAGTTTTTTAATGAGAAAAATTATAAACTGTTAATTGTGCAGGGGTAGCCAAGCCTGGCCAACGGCGCAGGACTTAAGATCGATCCTAGGAAAAGGAGGGTTCGATAAGATATCCTGTCTCGTAGGAGTGCGTGGGTTCGAATCCCACCCCCTGCACTAAGATTTATATCCCATAACTTGATATAGGAAAAGGGTGAGGAGAGGAGAGATATGAACAAGGATAAATGTGTAACTGGCATCAAAGAGCTTGATATACAGATGGATGGTGGAATCCCTGTAGGAAGTACGGTTTTGATTGTTGGAAGTTCTGGATCGGGTAAAACTACGCTTTGTATGCAATTTTTAGTGAATGGAGCGAAAATGGGCGAGAAGGGAGTCTTCTTTACCATAACGGAGCCTCTATTCAAACTTATGTCAAATTTGGAAAAGTTCGAATTTTTTGATAAAAGTTTGATTGATAATGGCATGATAACCGTCATAGATCTGAGGATACTGTTTGAAAGGATGGGTCTTGATGTTGAGAAATACACCGTAGAGGATGCAAGCGCCCTCCTAGATGTTATAAAGGATATAGCAAAAGAGCTTGAAGCGAAGAGATTGGTGATAGATTCTATAACAGCTCTGTGTTACAGGTTACAGAGCAGGGAGATGATAAGAGACTTTATATTCAAACTCGGAACATTTTTGGCTACAATAAAATGCACCACCTTCCTTACTTCGGAGGTTCCTCCAAGAGAGTTCAAGTTCTCTCAGTATGGTATAGAGGAGTTTATATCAGATGGTATAATTTTCTTGGGAGATGTTGAAAGAGGTGGGGATCTGATAAGAACGCTACAGATAATCAAGATGAGAGGAGTTAATCATAGTAGAGCAAAATATGCAATGAGTATAACCTCTCGAGGTATAGAGCTCGCCCCTCTGTTGAAAGTTGAAGAGATATCATCTTTATTAAGTAGGAAGGTGAGATAAGGATGACTACAACTCTTGTTGAAGGGTTGAAAGAAAGGATATCGACGTCGATATCTATGTACGAATCCCTTGGAATAGTTCTGCCAGGAACAAACTATATAGATTTGATTCAGGCGCTCTTTGGTTGTATAAGAGAACATCCGAACGATGCATGGGTCTACATAGCGGTTACAAGACCTTTTGAGAGTTTTACAAAGATGTTGGGAGACCTATCGAGGTATCCAAATGTAACCTTTGTTGACTGTATCTCGAGAGCATCTGGCATAGTTAGGAGAGATGAACAGTGCGTATACATAGAAAGTCCGACCATGCTAGAAAAGGTTGTTATGGAGGTTATGAATCTATTCAATAAAGCGCCGGAGAATGCAGGAAAATGCCTTATACTCGATTCTCTCTCCACATTGATGATATATAACGATCCTCCCCTTGTTATAGAGTTCTTCTATCATCTGCTGAACAAGATGAGATCTGAGAACATCCACACCATTTCTTTAGTGATTGAAGAAGGAGAAGGAGACAAGTACATCAATAAGATGATCTACCTGAATGATAAGATTCTCAAGGTGAGAGACACCTTTATATAAAGATCTTAAGGAGTATTGGACATGTATGATTTCATAAAGACTCCGAGTAGATCCGAAGATTTCATACCAACAGGAGTTGATAAGTTAGATATGCTTTTGGAAGGAGGGATACCAAAAGGTTTCATGACTCTAATTTTAACTGTTCCAGGTAGCGGTTGCGAGATTTTGTTTAAGCAGATTGCTGCATCAGGTGATGCATTGATATTTTCTACTGAAGAGCCAAAAGAAGAGATAATCTCTACCATGAAAAGGTTTGGTTGGAAAACGGATGGGATTGAGATAGTGGATATAGCATCCAAGTATATAGAAACGGTCCTTCTCTCCCAGGAAAAAAGAGTAAGTGTATATCAAAAAAGAGCGGGGGTAGATCTAAAAGAGTTGATAGCAGAAAGTTCTGGTGGATTTCCTCAAATCAAAAAGAGTCAACCCGATTTTCTCGCTATCCTTGGGGATAGAATCAAAGAATCAAAAATACCGAAGAAGATAATTCTTTACATGCTGGATTTCTTTTTAGATCAGTATCCTCATACCGATGTCATAAAAACCATACATGCGATGAAGATTGCCAATTTCAAGAATAAAGGTGCACTCTTTATCTTTATGACAAAAGGAGTTTATGGTGGTTTGTTTGAAAGGAGGATGGAGGGAATTGCTGATTGTGTTATAGAGCTGGATGTCATCAAAAAGGGCTCTACATTCGACAGATACCTAGCTATAAAGAAGATGAGAAACTATGCCAGAAAGATAGGGATGGCTAGATACACCATAGAACAGGGAGGATTTGTACTGGAGATGATAGAAAGAATACTGTAAACGTAATAAACTGATTGTGGATTCTCTTTCTCTGATAATATGGGCATGACTATATCTGAGAAGATATTGGCTAGAGTATCTGGAAAAGAGAGAGTTGAAGCGGGAGAGATAATTGAAGCAAATGTTGATCTTGCGATGAGTCATGATAACGCTGCACTCGTATCAAAGATCTTCAAAGAAATAGGCGTAGATAAAGTGTGGGATTCTGATAAAATTGTCATAATCCTCGATCACAGAGCGCCAGCGAATATAATAAAAGCTGCGGAGGCGCATAAATCTATAAGGGAGTTTATCAGGGGGCAGGGCATAAAGAACTTCTATGATGTCGGTGAGGGTATATGTCACCAAGTTGTTCCGGAGAAAGGGTATGTCAAGCCTGGTATGCTCATTGTTGGTACGGATTCACACACCACAACTTATGGAGCCTTTGGTGCGTTTTCTACGGGAATAGGTGCAACAGAAATGGCGTGTGTGTGGGCAACTGGAAAGCTATGGTTGAAGGTTCCAGAAACGATCAAAATGATTATTGATGGAAGATTGCAGGAGATGATTACTGCTAAGGATGTGATCTTGCACATCATAGGCGAGATAGGATCGGATGGAGCAAATTACAAGGCTATAGAGTTTTATGGTGAAACTGTAAAAAATTTCTCAGTATCAAGCAGAATGACCATATCCAATCAGGCGATGGAGGCGGGGGCAAAAGCAGCCATAGTTCCGCCGGATGAGAAAACGATCAATTATCTCAAAGACAGGGTTAGAGGAAAGATCGAGCCTGTTTACTCTGATGGGGATGCAAACTACGAGAGCGAGATGGAGTTTGACGTTTCAGATCTTGAGCCCCAGGTAGCATGCCCGCATACCGTAGATAACGTAAAACCTGTTAGCGAGGTTGAAGGTATAGAAATAGATCAGGCTGTTTTGGGATCGTGTACAAATGGTAGACTTGAGGATCTGGAAATAGCAGCGAAGATATTGAAAGGAAAAAGGATTGCGCTTGGCGTAAGGATGATAGTCATCCCTGCATCGAGGGAGATATATCTAGAGGCGTTGAAGAGAGGATATATAGAGATATTCCTGAGAGCGGGAGCGACGATAATCAATCCTGGTTGTGGACCTTGTTTAGGTGCACACCAAGGTGTTTTGGCTAGTGGAGAAAGGGCGATCTCATCAACCAATAGAAACTTTAGAGGGAGAATGGGATCTCCAGACTCCGAGGTCTATCTTGCATCCCCTGCCACTGTAGCTGCATCGGCAATAGAGGGGAAGATTGTTGATCCAAGGAGGGTTGTAGGATGAAGATAAGGGGCAAAGTCATAAAGTATGGTGATGATATCAACACTGATGTAATATTTCCAGGAAGATATCTAGCGATTACTGAACCTGAAGAGATGGCAAAGCATGCGATGGAAGATCTGGATAAAGATTTTTTGGAAAAGGTCAAAGAGAGGAAGATCATCGTTGCAGGGAAAAATTTTGGTTGTGGTTCATCAAGAGAGCAGGCTGCAATGTGTTTGAAGTATGCAGGGGTTGAAGCGATAATAGCAAAATCGTTTGCTAGAATATTTTTCAGGAATGCGATTAATCAAGGTTTGCCAATCATAGAGTGTAAAGAGGCATCTAACGATATAGAGGATGGGGAGGAAATAGAGATAGATCTCGATAAAGGTGTAATTAAGAATTTGTCGAACAAAAAGGAATATGCTTTCAAACCATTGCCAGATTTTATACAGGAAATAATCAATGCTGGCGGTCTACTCAACCATATAAGAAAAAGGCTCAATCGATAGGTATTTATAACCGTAGATCTTAAGAATAGCTATCTTATATTCCTTCTCCAGAGGTGATTTTATGCCGAAAAACATAGAGTTTGAACAGCTGAGACATGGAACAGAGCTCCTAAAACGAGGGTTTGCAAAGATGCAGAAAGGAGGGGTTATCATGGATGTAACCAATGCAGAGCAGGCGCAGATAGCTGAAGATGCAGGAGCGGTAGCTGTTATGGCTCTTGAGAAGGTGCCCGCAGATATAAGAGCAAGTGGAGGAGTAGCAAGGATGGCAGATCCAAAGAAGATCCAAGAGATAATGGATGCTGTAACAATTCCAGTAATGGCAAAATGCAGGATAGGGCATATTGTAGAGGCTCAGGCTTTGGAAGCATTAGGAGTCGATATGATAGATGAATCTGAAGTTCTCACTCCTGCAGATCCGTTCTATCATATAGATAAAAGAAAATTCAAAGTTCCTTTTGTTTGTGGATGTAGAAATCTTGGAGAAGCTGTAAGAAGAATATGGGAAGGAGCCGCAATGATTAGGACAAAGGGAGAGGCTGGAACTGGAAATGTTATAGAAGCGGTAAGACACATGAGGATAGTTATGGGGAGCATAGAGTATCTATCCAGACTTGGAGATGATGAATTGTACACCTTGGCTGAAGAATACACCCAGAGTTACGCAAAATCGGCACAGCAGATAGTTGGTAGAGAGATAGATAGCAATACTCCCATCTTTGGCGAGTATCTGTATGATGATGTAAAAGAGGAGATCCTTGATATCCTGAAGGAGATACGCAAGATAAAGAGATTACCCGTTGTTAATTTTGCTGCAGGCGGAATAGCTACTCCAGCAGATGCTGCCCTCATGATGCAGTTGGGTAGCGATGGTGTATTTGTTGGATCCGGAATATTTAAATCCAGCGATCCAGAAAAAAGAGCTAGAGCGATCGTTGAAGCTGTTGCACATTTTGATGAGCCTGACGTGATAGCGGAGGTGAGCAAAGATATAGGGGAGCCCATGCCTGGTCTTGAGATCAAAAGCTTGGAAATAAAGCTACAGGAACGAGGATGGTAAAGATAGGTGTTATCTCTGTTCAGGGAGATGTTTCGGAGCATATTTCAGCGATGGAAAGAGCGATGGAGATCTATGGTTTTGATGGAAGTGTTGTCGCTGTGAGGAGATTGAAAGATATAGAAGGTTCAGATGCTGTGGTTATACCTGGAGGGGAAAGTACAACGATATCAAGAATCATGAAGATAGAGGGGCTGAAAGATTGGATAGTAAAGAGAGATGAAGAGAATCAGATTCCCATCATGGGGACTTGCGCCGGATGTGTTATTCTTGCAAAAAAGATTGATAGTGGAGAAGTGTATGGTCTAGAACTTATGGATATGGAGGTAAAGAGAAACGCTTTTGGTAGACAGAGGGAATCGTTCGAAACGATGGTTGAGGTCGTAGGTTTTGAAAAACCATTCCATGCAGTATTCATAAGAGCACCGATTATAGAAAGGGTGTGGGGAAATTGCAAGGCTATCGCGAAATTTGAAAACAAAATAGTTGGAGCTTTACAGGGAAAGAAGTTAGCTTTATCTTTCCATCCAGAGCTTACCGAGGATTTTAGATTCCACAGAATGTTTCTTGAAATGATCTAAGCCTTCATTATAGCTGCTAAGAAGATTCCTAGACCTATTAGTCCACCTATTAGTCCACCTATTATAGATGCCACTCCACCGTAGACTATTCCTGGAGCAAAATAGCTTCCTATCCAGTGGAACCATGTGAAATCTGCAAATAGGAATCCGACTATCAGACCTATAACTATCAGTAATCCGCCTATAGCTCTGCTCCTTCCTGATCCAAAGTATGCGGTAAATATCCCGGCTATGAATGTTGCTATTGAGAATACCAGCATCAACATGCTGAGGAACATCTCCCACAGAGTACCCATCTCTAATTACCTCCTAAAATTTTGTTCCGGTCAGTGTTTTAGTGTCAACAACACCTTTTATAGATCTTATCTTTTTGACCACTATCTCTCCCAGCTTTTCGAAGTCTGGAGCCTCCACCTTCGCTATAAGATCATATTCCCCGAATAGCGGGTGGAGTTCTACAATTTCTTTAACTTTTAGAAGTTCATTGTAAACCTCATGCTCGTGCGCAGGAGCTGTGCTTATGAGTACAAATCCTACCGCCATCCTGGCCTCACCATCAGCTATATGGTTTTATAGAATTTAAAGTTTATCAAATTCATCTCTCTCCTTCCCTAAAAAAGGCTAAAACTTGGAATACATGGAAAAATAATATAAATGAGAATCTTTTACCCCATCGAGATTGAAGGAGGAATCATTGTGTATAAGATGGTAAAAATCGAAGATACAGTAAGAATTCCTCCAAAGCTGTTCGCAGAAGATATGCAGAAAGTTATAGAGGATATAGTCCACAAGACTTTTGAGGGAAAATACAGGAAGGACTGTGGAGTGATAGTCGCTACCGACAATATAGAGCCCATAGGAGATGGAATGATAGTGCACGGTGATGGTGCTCTATACCAAAGGGTCAGATTTGATGCTTTGGTTTTCATGCCTGTTCTCCAGGAAGTTGTTGATGGTTTGGTTTGTGAGATTGTTGAGTTTGGGGCTTTCTGCCATATAGGTCCGCTCGATGCCCTGATACACATGAGCCAGATAATGAATGATTACATAGAAGTCGATATCGACAATGAAAGATTGATAGGAAAGGAAACAAAAAGAGTGCTTACCGTTGGTAGCAAAGTAAGGGCAAGGATCGTAGCAGTTAGTATGAATGAGATCTCTCCTAGAGAGAGTAAGATAGGTTTAACCATGCGCCAGCCGGCACTCGGCGCGCATGAGTGGATAGAGGAAGATAGAAAGAAAGAAAAGGAAGGAGAAAAGGAGAAGAAGGTGAAGAAATGAAGACTTTGTACGCTTGCAAAAATTGTCACATAATAACTGATAAACCTGAATGCCCAGTGTGCGGAACACCAACATCAAAGAAGTGGAGAGGATATGTTGTTATTTTCGATCCAACAAAATCGATGATCGCACAAAAAATGAGTATAACAAAACCTGGAGAATACGCACTAAAGGTAAGGTGAATGTACAAGATACCAGATGAAATTAGGGGGGAACTAAGGAAAGTTATTGGAATACTGGTTAAAGATGAGAAAGAGCTTTTATCTGAGTTAAGAGGTAGAAGTTTTGTGATTTCTGTTGGGGATATGGTTACCTACACGTTGCTCTCCAACGGTTTTGAACCGAACATAGCTGTAGTAGATTTCAGGCACCGAAGAAGGAAGGTATCGCAAGATATGGAGGAAAGAATAAAAAAATTTGGTGAGAAGGTTTTTCATGTCAAAAATCCTCCTTCTATAATCTCAGATGAACTAATAGATTCGTTGAGATTCGCATACAGCATGTCTAAAGAGAAAAAAGTTTTGATAGTGGTTGAAGGTGAAGAGGATCTTGCTTCTCTAGTAGCTATATTGTTGGCACCAGAAGGCGCAACCGTAATATATGGATTGCCTGATAAGGGGATTGTACTTGTAGAGGTTACAGATAAAGAGAAGGAGATCGTCAGAAGAACTCTAAAGAGGTGTATGGAACATGGAGCTGGAGATAATCGAAAAGAGGGAGAATCCTCTGTTAAATAGGACTGAGATAAAATTTAGGGTGAAACATCAGGGAGAAAAAACGCCAGAGAGGGAATTGGTTAAGAATGATCTGGCTGAGATGCTCAAGGTGAATAAAAGTCTAATAATTATAGATTATATAAGACCGGGCTTTGGAATGGCCATAAGTTCTGGCTATGCGAAGGTATACAAAAGCATGGAAGATGCGAAAAGGGTTGAGCCGAGTTATATACTGAAGAGAAACAAGTTCGGAGAGGCGAAAGAAGAAAAAGCTGAAGAGGTAAAGGAGGAAACTAGAGAGAAAAAGGAATCAGAGGAGAAAGTAACAGAGGAAAAGGAGGAAAATAAGGAAGAAAATGAGTTGCAAAAAGAGGGAAAGAAGACAGAGGTTACGGAGGAGAAAACTGAGGAGATGAAAAAGGAAGAGGTAAAGGAGGAGGAGAAAGGTGGCAATCCATAAGTACTATAAGATAGAGGGAGACAAGTTGGTAAGACTGAGAAGATTCTGCCCAAAGTGTGGAGAAGGTGTATTCTTAGCGGAACATCATGATAGGTATAGCTGTGGAAAGTGTGGTTACACGGAGTTCAAGAAAGCCAATGAAAATAAATCTTAATCCCTCTCTACGATAGATTTTTAGATTCTCAAAAGGATTTTCAGTTTAGGGTCTATGGTGTAGCTGGATAGCATAGGAGCCTCCGGAGCTCCTGACCCGGGTTCGAATCCCGGTGGACCCATATTCAACAACTTTTGCATAATATTTTTATAATATTAACTCAATATATAGCCTACGTAAAGATGAAAAATCTTTAAAGGGAGGATAGTATTGATGAGAAAGTATAGTTTATTACCCATAGGGATAGTTGTCGTAATGTTACTTAGTGTTATCTCTCCAATGGCTT
>CAZGUO010000018.1:0-11164 GCA_964529185.1 uncultured Thermoplasmatales archaeon | reverse complement strand
TGTCCCCAATTCCTATACCGAGGGTTTTGAAACCTTCCTTTCTCGCGCCGTTGAAAATCTGCAAACTTGAATGGGAACATATAGTAGCGATTACAAGATTGTTTTTGTCATAACCGGAGAGGAGTTCCTTAATGGAGGGTATCTTTTCTTCTACTGCCATTAAAGAAGTTATAGATGATTGGCTTTTATTGGTTTCGCATGTTCTTTTTAGACTACTCTAAACCCCTCTCTGTTATCGTGAATATGGCATATAGCCCTTCAGGCTGGGATCTGTGTTTTATTATCGTGGCTTTTCTCTTTCCCATATCAACCCTCTCCAGCTTTATTATTGTCTTAGCCATGTGTTCCATTCCTTTACCAGCAAACGGTTTCACATCTCCATCTTCCGTAGAATAAACCTGACCTGTTACTATAACATACAATCCATCCTTCCTGGCAGATATCTGAAGGTTTGTGAGTTGCCTAACTATCGATCTCGTGGCTCCTTCCTCATCCTCTTCCAGCTTCATTCTGTAAAGCATGTTTATGGTATCAACTATCACCATTTTCACATCCCTTATCTTTAAAGCATTGTTAACCATGCGTTCCTGCTCTTCAAGAGAGTGAGGATTGAAAAACAGTATATTTGCCATGATGCTCTTCTGATACTCCTCATCTCCCCCGATTATCTGTCTCAGCCTTTCTATGGAAACACCTTCGCTATCTACATAAGCAACCTTTTTACCCTGCTTTGCTACCTCTCTCGCTGCTTGTAGGCATATGTTTGTTTTTCCGCTCCCTGCTTCGCCATAGAACTCTGTTATTATCCCCTCTTCTATACCCCCACCAAGGAGATTATCTAAAGGTTTACACTGGAGAGAAAGTTTGTTCATTCGCTGATGAAAGGGTTTTAACAAATAAAAAGATTTATGCCCTCTCTGAAAAGATGGATAGGATTAGAATATTGAATGTTGCATCTCTTTCTCTTTTCCTTGTAGTCTCGATTATGGTAGAATTTGATATCCTTATTCCAGCTGTGGATCTTTCTGTTAAAGATTTGGTTTTGTCAGCAAAGAATCCTGAGCTAATCTTTTTCTTCTCTTGTATAACAAACCTGGGCAGTTTTTACAGCATAACAGCAATGTCTATTATCGTAGTAGCTCTTCTAGCGTATAGAAGAAGAGTAAAAGATGGTTTGTTCTTCTCTCTGTCGATGCTCTCCACATTTTTAATAGAGGAGTTGATCAAGGTTTTGATTCATAGACCTAGACCCATTGATAATCTGATACCAATCTCTGGTTATAGTTTCCCCAGTGGACATGCAACAATGATTGCCATATTTTCTATTCTGGTGTGCTATCTTTACAGGAGAAGAATCATATATGTTATAGCTACTATTACTACTTTGCTGGTTGGGTTCAGCAGGATATACCTAAATGTTCACTGGCTTAGCGATGTTCTAGCTGGATACATACTGGCTTTTTACATGTTCTCGACCTTTGTCATCATCAGAGAACATCTAGATCAATCCAAGTTGTTTCCTTAGTTCGCAGGCTTTGCATATCTCTCTACTTGCTGGCTCTCCACATATCTTGCATCTTTTCAATTCCAGGGCTGGAAACTTCTCGTAAAGGTATGGTCTTATCAAATCATAGCTCTGTACTATCTTATATCTTGTCCCTGGATTTCTATCTTCAAGCTCGTTTATTATCTCTCTAAAAATCAACCTATTCGAAAATGCATATGGGCATCCATCCAGACTTATCTCCAATCCTACCAACATAGCGTAGAGCATCGTCTCTTTCTCAGGAATCAATCTCAAGGGCAGAATTCTGGGAATCAGATTCTTTTGTATCCTGTAGTGCGGCGCCATCCGCGCGAGCTTCTCCAGATCTGCATTAACAAAATTCATCAGAACAGACTGAGAAAAATCATCCAGATTGTGACCGAGAATCAGAGCATCTGCATTCAACTCTCTTGCCTTTCTGTTCAGTAGGTTTCTTCTAAATATTCCGCAGTATGTGCATGTCCCTATCTGGCTCTGTCTCTTTGCAATCTCATCCATAGTGATACCTATCTCGTCTTCAAAACTCAGTATATGATGTTCTATTCCAAGGTTTTTACATAAGGATTTTGCTATTTTCACGGTATTTTCCCTGTAACCCTTAATTCCCTCATCTATCGTTATGGCATGAATCTCTGCGGTTTTAGAGAATATCTTATGGACTAGATATAAAGCTACAGAGCTATCCTTTCCTCCTGATAAAGCTACAGCTATGGTCTTTAATCTCCTCTTTCCTTTCTGTTTCCTTATCTCTCTCTTTACCCTTTTCTCAACATACTCTATAAAATGTCCTTTGCATAGATGGGTACCATTGTATCTTATGAAAGTTACAGCTTCTCTGTTGCATTTATCGCATCTTATCATGTAACAAGGATCAAACAGGTGTGGCTACATATATGTTATGTTGGTTTCTGGTTATTCTAACGTTCACAACCTCTCCGATCTTTTTATTGGTATCTACTACCTGAATTACTCTATCCCTGGCAATACCTATCATCTCTCCTTTTATTCTACCATACATTTCTAACCTGAGTTTCACCCTCTCTCCAATCTTGAATCTTTTTGGTAAGGATCTGCATTTCACTATACCAAAGTCTCGAGGGGATAGAATGAGATTTCTGTCTATCTCTCTCAATCTAGAGTAAAAATCTCTGAATGACATTATCTTTGCCCCTTTTGGATGTCTACCAAACCTGTACTTTATATACTTCTGTACTCCAAAGGGTTTCCATATCCTGCCCGCTCCAATCCTCTTGCCAAATTCTAATATCTCCATGATATCCTCATCATTGTACTTAGGAACCCAAACGGGAGCGATGAGAAGATCTATCTCGCTATCAGCTATCTCTTTGGCTATCGATTTTACATGATCTACATCATAGTCAGCCCTTCCAGCAAGAAGTTTAGCTTTCTTCCCATCAAGGGAATTTATGGAAAGATTTATCCTGTCGAGATATCCCTCTAGTTCGTTAATCTTCCTCTCATCAAGCAGGGTGCCATTGGTTTGTACAGATACGATATCCGCGATATCTTTCAGTCTCTTTATCAGATCAATCATATATGGATAAATAAACGGTTCTCCCTGTCCATCTATATGTGCCTCTATCTTCACACCTTTACAATGCCTTCTCTTGAATTCTGCTAACTTCTCAAACTCTTCTAAGAGATAATCTGGGTCAACCATATAATCTGTAACTCTGGTTTTGCTTATCCCCTCATCTACTGAACAAAATATGCAATTAAGATTGCAACCTGAGCAGGGCCTAACCTGTATAAGGTTTGTGCCTCTATCAATCAGCCCAAAAGCTGTATGTCCTATGAGTGGAATACCGCTCTCTTTTGTTATGTAATACATTCTCCTTTTTGTTATGTGATTGTAGATATTCTTATGCTCACAGTATGTTATTATCTCCTCATCAGAGTATCTCCTGCTATACTTCTCATATACTTTTCTAGGTATTCTTACCTCTATCACATCTCTTATGACGAAAACAACTTCATTTCCCTCAAATGTTTTCCTGAACATCACTCTAAATACTCTAGATTGATCTCGAGAGCTATTCCCAGATGCTCGAGTTCAAACTCTACCAGAGTTCTGGGATGGATCTCTCCAAAAAAGCCTATCTCCTTTTCTTTGTACAAGATACCTGCACATCTTCCCTCTATGAAAGCAGGATGATTCGATCTCTTTATCTTCATCTCAATACCAGCATCTCTAGATATTGCTTCAAATAGAGATTTGCATCTGCTGAAGTTCGTTTTTTCATCAATCTCCAAGAAAGACAAATGCAACTCATTCTTTGCCTTTTCATTAACTACATAACCTATCTCAAATATCCTTTGAGGTAGAGATCTGTGCCTATTTGCTCTGCATATCTTTAATAGAGATGGGAGTAAAGATCTTCTCAAGCAAGTATACTCCTCGCTTATCGGATTTTCTATTTTCACGATTTTTCCTCTCTTCATACCTAGCTTATCAAACTCATCCTTCTCATTGGATAAAGTTAGAGTTTCTACCTCATAGAATCCAAGACCTATCATTATGGTTCTCAGTTTCCTGATTAATCTGGCTTTTTCCAAGGGTTTTCCATAGGTCAAATACTTTGGGTTCTCGGGCTCTATTCTATCGAAACCATAGCCTATGGCTATATCCTCTACTATATCTATCTCATGCAGAATATCTCCGCGCCAGGCTGGCACCTTTAGCAGAATCTCATCTCCATCTACATTCACATCATACCCCATCCTCAGCAAACTTTCTCTTACCTCTTCCGGTTTAAATCTCATACCAATAATGCTCTCCGCATAGCTTTTTTTCACATTCATCTCCCTTGGCTCCAGATCCGGATATGATTTTTCTCCATCGTCAATCACTTTTGTTCTGTAGATCTCTCCACCTCTCTCAGCCAAAGCTGTTGAGATGATGTTCAAAGCTAGGCTGGCTGTCTCTCTATCGATTCCTGTTACATCTATGAAGATGTTTTTTGTAGATGGAGTAACCTCGGTTAATGTACCATTGATTATCGGAGGGAAAGATAGGACATTTTCTTGGGAATCGACAAGAATAGGATAAAGCTTCTTTCCCTTTAGAAGATGACCATACTCTATACCTTTTGGATGCTTCTCTAAAATCTCTACAAGATCCATCTCCTCGTAAGAGTTGAGGGGGACAAACTTTACAGATTTTGGATCTACAGCTTTATATGTGAAAGGAGGTTTAACTTTATCAAAGTCGTGTACTCCTATCGCTATCTTTTTTCTATTCCTACCTATACCCTGGTGAAGTTTCTCCTGGAGATCCATCAGCGACGCTATTAGCTCATCGCTCATCTCAACATTCTTTATCAGGGCTGTGACAATCACTGGTCTAACATCCTTGACAGATCCATCAACATATGTTACAATATCTGAATCTTTCACATCATATCTCTTCAATCCTTTTTCCAATCCGAAGAAGTTCCTTGCAGCCCTTGCTATGCCCTCTACCGAATTCATGTCGGGTCTATCTGGGAAGATTTCTATCCCTATTTCATCTCCCTCTACTCTTTCTATCTCACAGCCGATCAGAGGGATTCTCTCAAGAAAGTCATTCTTGTCTATCTCTCTCCCCATCAGAGTGACAAGATCTCTGTAGCTGAAGTTTATAACTGGCATATCCTGAGAATAGGTAAAAAGGTATATTTGGGTTTTGTTAATATACAATACAGCATGAAATGGTTCTTAGCAATCACGTTATCACTTCTCCTTACAATTCCAAATTCGTGTATCGTCAAATCCGATGATAACAGAGAGGTCTTTGATGTTCCCGTCATAAAGGCAAAATCTCATTACGAGCTTGGTTACAAGCAGGGAAGCGTGTTCAGATCCTACTACAAGAGGTTGTTCTCGCTCTGTAGAGTTATGTTGGGAGGAATTCTACACAGAATAAATGTTGAAGAGCATATAGCAATACTGAGATCAAAGTATCCAGAATTCCTGGAGAGATTAAGGGGCTTGAGCGATTCTTTGGGTATAAATCTATATGATGTTGTTGGTTACTCACTTGCAATTTCGAGTATCAGATCTGGATGCACGATAACAGGTGTTTCTAGGAATGCAAGTGCTGATGGAAAAAGATACCTTTCATGGAATGTTGATCTAAGTTATATCTTCAAGATTTTTTTCTCCAGATATTTGAGACCTCCTCCAATAGTGATATGTGAGATAGAGGGAAGATACAGGTATGTTGAAGTCAGTTCTATGCCTTCCATATTTGGATTTGGGCTGTTGAATGAAAAGGGTTTGGCATGCGTGTATGCCATGGTGATATCAAATGATTTTGGAGAGGGGTTAACATCTTTGGAATTGAATCATCTTGCTATGGAGAGATGTAAAAATGTAGATGAGGTTAGGGAGATCTATGAGAATAACGAAAGAGAATCAGGTTTGGTATCTCTATATACTGCTTTTGGTTTAACTGCCACTCTTACTTCGATATGGAGCGACTCCTCTGGAAAACAAATGTTAGTCGAGTATAACCATTCGAAAGTTGTCTTTGTATACGACGATATCTTGGCTGCAACAAACCATTATCAGTATCTGTGTAAAGGGAGAAGCATCGATTACTGTATGTTGGGTTCGAGACTGAGACTGGAAAGGGCATACAAACTGCTCAAAGAGAATGTTGGTAGGATAGATGAAGAGTTTTACATGGAGGTATTCACAAAAGACCACGAAAATCTCTTGAAAATTGGAGACTTTTTTGATATATGCAGACATGGCTTAACTTATGGAACTGTATGCTCAATAATTATCAAACCAGATGATTACCTTGCCTTCTATTCTCCCGGTCATCCGTGCAGAATCGGATACAGGACTATAGATCTGAGGGAGTTGGTGGAAGATTTTTGAATTCTTTTAGTATAGCGTCTCACATGAGTTTATTGGTAGTTGGAAATGTAGCATTCGATTTTATACTGAAAGTAAAGTTTTTACCAAAGAGGAACGAGGCAACATCTGTAACAGATTTAAGACTGTGCCCCGGCGGCTGCGCGGGAAATGTGGCTGTTGTAGCAAAAAGATTGGGAATACGGTCTTCCCTCTATTCCTCGGTTGGCAAGGACTTCAGAAACTCTGATTATGAGAAAAAGTTGCTGGATATGGGAGTGGGCATAGAAAATTTACAATATGTAGATGATATGACCGCACGATCTTTCATGTTCTCTGATGATAATGGAGATCAACAAATATACTACTACCCCGGCGCATCATCTAAGCTCTTTTATAAAAAGGTGGATTTTTCTAGATATAAGTGTGTTCACTTCTCGGCTGGGGAGATAAGCGTGTATAAACATCTTATGAGAGATGCAAAGGAGAAGAATTGTATGGTGAGTTTTGATCCCGGCCAAGAAATATTCCACAGAAGTATTGAAGATATAGCTCGTTGTCTGCCTTATGCGGATTACCTGTTTTTTAATGAGTATGAGGCAGAATATATATCGAGAGAGATCAAAGTTAGAGATATTGAGGATTTGTTTTTTGAAAATACGAAGGCGATAATCGTAAGTATGGGAGAACGTGGATCGAGAATTTACACCAGGGATGAGCATGTTGATGTTCCCGCTATTAAAGTCAAGGAGATTAAAGATCCAACAGGTGCGGGAGATTCTCACAGGGCTGGATTCCTTGTTGGCATAATGAGGGGATATGATGAGATCGTCTCATGTAGGATAGGATCTGTGGTATCGCATTTTATCATTCAATGCGTAGGCGCACAAGAGAATGTACCATCGTGGGATGATGTTCTAAGAGTATACAGATCTGAGTTTGGAAATCTACCATCATAAATATTCTTATATATCCAAAGGGATTCTCTTAATTGGGTTCATGAAGATACTGATACTGAATATAGATAGAGATGATGATCTGGGTAGAAAAGCAAAGATAAAATCCCCCATAATTGGAAGAGAAGAGAACCTGAAAGCTGCAGAAAAGTTAGCGCTCGTGGATCCTGAGGATTCTGATGTAAACTCCTTGTTTGCAGCCGTATCTCTATACGATCAACTTAAAGATAGTGTAAAGGATGTTGAGATCGCTACACTCTGTGGAGACATATCTGTTGGTATAAAATCCGACCAAAAGATAGCTGACCAGTTGGATTACGTTTTGGAAAAGACAAGGGCAAATGAAGTTATCCTAGTAACTGATGGAGCTGAGGATGAGTATATCCTCCCGATAGTGGAGTCGAGAGTAAAAATAAGATCCATAAGGAGGGTGACGGTAAAGCAGAGTGGAACGGTAGAGGATACCTATTACCGAATAGTAAAGATGATGGAGGACGAAAAGGTTAGGAAACAGTTTCTTTTACCCATAGCTCTGGTTCTGATAGTTTGGGCAATTTTCGCTCTTTTAAATATGGTTCAAGCGGGATTAAGCGCAATAATCCTTACATTGGGTGCATATCTGCTGATAAGAGCTATGAAGTGGGAAAGAGCTGTTACCCTAATATGGGAGGAACTTAAATCTGGATTTATGACCGGGAAGATATCCATATACATGATTATCATAGCAATTCTATTACTCATAGCTAGCGCTTTCTACGCTTACAATCAAACCACACTGCCTTCTGCTCCCGCCATGCCAACGGTCTGGCATTTCTTTATCGTGTTCACCAAAAATCTTATTTGGGGGATAGTTGGAGCTGGTTTGTTAGTTGTGTTTGGTAGGGTTGTTGACATGAAGGTCAGGAAGAAAAATCCTTGGAAGTATTGGCTTGCTCCCTTTTCTTTGTTGTCCTTTGGGTTTATAGGTCATGGATTTTTTGAGATTCTGTACCTCATATTGTATGGACCTTCTACAAATCCATTCTACATACTAAGAAACTCTCCTTCCTCGCTCACCGATCTCATAATAGGTATACTCATAGCGATAGCGGGTGGGGTGAGCTATCATTACGTAAAGGAAGTTTTCATGGTCGAGATCGAAGAGAAGAGCATAGAGGGGAGTTGATTAATGGACTACGAGAGATGGAAGGTTTTCTATAGATCTATAATAGATGATCTTGGTTACTCTGAAGATAAAGATATGGAGAGTGCAAAGATCTTGGATGATATTCTGAAAAACAAAGACATCGATAGTGTTTTTGAAAGACTAAGGAGCTTAGTAAACGGGAAAGAAGTTGTGGTATTCGGTGCGGGTCCATCTTTACTAAAAGGTATAGACAGATATAGAGATCTTATAGAGAGGTTGACAAAGATATCTGCAGATGGAGCGACATCCGCCTTGCTAGAGAAAGAGATCCTTCCAGACGTTGTGGTTACGGATTTGGATGGCAAGATAGAAGATCTGCTGAAAGCGAATGAGAAGGGGAGTATAGTTATTGTTCATGCGCATGGAGATAACATAGATAAAATACGGGAGTTTGGGAATAAATTTGGCAATATCATTGGGACTACTCAGACAGACCCCTCAAAATTTGAAAAGCTCTTCAATTTTGGTGGATTTACAGACGGAGATAGATCCGTTTTTCTTGCCCATAGCCTTAATGCCTCAAAGATCTATTTGATAGGGTTTGATTTCGATGGGAAAGTAGGGAGGTTTTCCTTCAGTAAAGATGTTGTTATGAAAAGAAAGAAACTCGAATGGTGCAAGATATTACTGGAAGAGATTGATGGTTTGATATTCCTGAAATAGATTTAATAAGGGGAAACCTATTTCCGCTTGTGCTATCCTTCAAGATTTTCCTGATAATATCGATCATCTCTCTTTACGTGGGGATAATTTTATTTCTGGATCGAAAAGGTGTGCTGGAAAGATACAACATATCTCTGTATGGTCCTTTCTTGATGTTCAAAACAGAGAGAGGAAGGGATCTGATATACAGGTTGTCGAGGAAGAAAAAGTTCTGGAGAGGATTTGGAAATGTTAGTATAGTGGTATGCTTCATAACAATGGTTGCTATGGTTATTCTCCTGCTCTGGCAATTCTGGTTGTTGGGAGAGCATATAACCAAAGAGGTTGCAGAGAGATTACCTGGAATCAACATGGTTCTTGTAATACCTGGCATTAATCCTATATTACCTATAGGATACACCATAATAGCAATAATTGTAGCGGTAGTTTTCCATGAGTTTTCTCATGGGATATCTGGAGCGTCTCAGGGTCTAGAGATAAAGAGTATGGGTATATTGGCTTTTCTTATTCCTATTGGAGCATTTGTTGAACCAGATGAAGAAGAATTGAAAAAATTGGAAATAAGAAAAAGAATGAGAGTCTTTGCATCTGGTCCTGCCATGAATCTGTTCGTATCTATAGTCTGTCTCTCGATCTTCTCTTTCGCTCTTATGGGCTCTGTAAATGTAGCTGCTGATGGAGTAGGAGTTGGATACATAGTCAAGGATTCTCCCGCTCAGCATATAGGTCTTGAAACTGGATCGATAATACTGGAGATAAATGGAAGTAAGATTAGCAATATGGATGACTTCTTTGTTGCCATGAATAGAACCTGTGCAAACCAAACTGTACCGATAAAATTTTACAAAGACGAGAAGATCTTTAATACAAGTGTGAAACTCGCTGATAAATACATGTTTACAAAAGATGAAAATGATAAGGGGAAAGGATTTTTAGGAGTAGGACCAACAACTGGATACAAATATGAACTTTCTATACTGAAAAATCCTTTTAATAAACTTCCAGATAGCTTCTTCTATCTCTATGCTATGCCATTGAGTACCTTTTTCAGGGGCTACAACCCAATAACCGAACCTTACACCAAGTTTTATGAAGTAAAAGGTATATTTGCATCCTCTCCAGATGTATTCTGGTCTCTCGCTAACGCAATATACTGGATATTCTGGCTAAACCTTGCGGTTGGTTTGTTCAATGTTCTTCCAATGATTCCTCTCGATGGAGGATACTTAATGCAAGATGTTCTAAATGGTCTCCTAGAGAGATTTAGGATTAAGAAGGATAAGAAGGAGAAGATAACAAAGGTGGCGATGATTTCGATCTCGTTATTCATCCTATTCCTAGTTATATATCCTTTGCTCCTAAAATATGTGTATTCTCTGCTTTACTGAGCTTGTCCTTCTATCACTATCTTGAAAGGTGATGGTATCTTCATTCCAGCCCTTCTCAATGCCTCCTTTGCTTTCTCAACGAACTGCTGTTTCGTTTCTATGGTTATTATCGGCTGGTTTGGTCTAACTCTTGCTGCTGTACCTACTGGCTTTCCATAAGCTTTTCTCATCCCCTGCGAAACTCTATCGGCGCCTGCTCCGGTTGCCTGTTTGTTTTCCCTCAAGATAACATGAGGATATACTCTGACCTTAAGATGATAGTTTGCAACTCCCGCAGACTTCTCCATAAATCTGTTTGCAGCAACTCTAGCAGCATCGAGCGCATTGTGTCTTATGTGGCAAGCTTCTTCTACAAGCAAAGATATTTTGAATGGAAATGATTCCTTTCTGTTACCCATATCAAACTGGGTTATTTTTGGATTTGGTACTCCTTTTAGATACTCTTTTCTAGTTGTTGGCTGTCCTTTAATATCCCTATACATCCTGTTTGGTTTTCTAGCCATAAGGTTCACCTGGTGAAGACCCAAAACAGTTTTTTATTTATAAATCTTCCTTGGATGCG